>CAYYCU010000011.1:12047-19365 GCA_964470415.1 uncultured Ruminococcus sp. | reverse complement strand
AGCGCCGTACGCGATGTAATCAAATCCGCAGTCATTTTGATCGTGTCGCTAAAATTTTCGGAAAAAACTTCTTTGTTTTCACTGTATCCGTATATCAACTTGGGCGCCATTTCTTCTATTTTCGCATCGACCAACCGCGCCGAAAAATTGCGAAGCGTAAAATCGCCGCACAAATCGCAAATCAAAAATCTTGCCACACCCGCGGGAAAGTTGTTAATAAATCGGCAAACGGTATTTTGAAGCAGATTGAATAAATCGGCTGATTTTTCCAATTCATGCGCGGCTTTTATGCACAGAATATTCTCTTTTTCATAATCCCATTCCAAAAATGCGCCGATTTCGCCGTTTTCCTCTCGATAGGCAATCGGAATTGCGGCAGAGTCCGCAAAGGTCTCCGCCACGGGAAAATCACAGTGAAAGAACAACCGTTCGCGCAGCTTCTGTTGCTCTTCCTCATATACTTGAAGCTCTTTTTCCAGCTTTTCCAATTTTTTCGGAATCCCCGCAAGCGTTTTTTCATCGCTTGCTTTTTTGAGGCACAGAGCTTGATACTCATCGTTCCATTTTGCTTGGAACAACGCATTCACGCTTTTGTAGAAATCGAAAATCGTATTGTAGTTTGCACACAGCTGATCCAGCAATTTCATCGTCTGCCCGGAAAGTTGGACGGTTGCGATATCCGACAATATCGTTTTGGATTTTGCCAAAAAAACGCTTTGCGCTTTCTCATATACAGCAAAGCAATTTATATGGTTAAAGGATGCGGAAGGCACTTTTTTGCCGTTTAGGTACAGCGCGCCTTCTTGTTGGGAGAACACGGACGGGAATCGTTCGACAATCGGTTTGATAATCAGCGGTGCTTTTTCAAGACATACTTTCGCCTGTGAAAAATACTTTTTAAAGGAAGCATAGCAATCTCGCTTTTTTTCATTGCAAATTTCATCAAAATCTCTTTGTAAAACCGTTAATTCCATTTGCTTTGCTTTTAATGATGCGATGTCTTCAATAATGGTATTCTTGTTTTTCATATTCTACCTCACGTGCACGGACTTCATATTCCGACAGTAACATTACTGTCGTTGTGTTGTCCCGTTTTACATCTAAACAATATTTATGATTTATTATATCAAAAAAGGAAGCTTATTTCAATAGTTTTTAACAAACATTTATATTGTTTTTGCAGGGATTTCATTCCTCGCATCTTTTTATCCTTTAAAAAAGTTAATCCCCGTGCACCCTGCCGTACGGGTTACACGGGGATTCGCTTTAGGATTCGGATTGTGTAGGTGTTACTCCGGATGTTACCGTTTGGTCGGCATGTACGGAAGCGGCTGCCGCTTGCGAAGCGGCGGCAGGCGACTCCGCAACAGAAGCCGCCGCGCCGCTCGGCCGCGTTGTGTACATGGAAACACGTTGCATCATGGCGCGCGCCGCCGCATCCTCGGCGGGATTTCCCAGCCCAAAGCTGATGGCTATGGCCGTGTTGACATGGTCCATGGTTTGCTCATCCAAGTGCCCCATTTTCTCTTTTAATCTGCGCTTATCCAATGTCCTGATTTGCTCCAACAAAATGACAGAGTCCTTTGCCAGTCCCACTTCATTTGCATAAATATCAATGTGCGTTGGGAGATGCGTTTTACTCATGCGGGACGTAATTGCCGCCGCAATGACCGTGGGACTGTATCGGTTTCCGATGTCGTTTTGAATAATCAATACGGGGCGCAAGCCTCCTTGCTCCGAACCGACTACCGGACTTAAATCGGCATAGTAAATATCTCCGCGTCTGACACTCATCAATCGTTCTTCCTTTCTTTTTCGGCATCTGTTTTCAGAAGTATTTTTCCCCCCTCGTGTATCGTAACCTGCGGCAGAACAACTTTTTTGGGGTTCATTCCTATTCTTTCCTCATGTGGGCAAACTTTAAACACACGCCGAAAAAAATACTTTAGGAATTTTCTTCCGTCACAGTGCCTCACTGACAGTATATTGGAACAACAGACAAAAGGCGACAAAAAAACCGTTGCAAAAAATAAATTTTAAACGCGTTTGGTCTTTACTTTTCGGCGTTTTTGTGATAAACTGATAGTGACATAAAAATTCAACATGAAAGGCAGAAAGAAAAAATGGCTTTGAAGAACAGAAATGAAGCGGAAGAACGTTTCACATGGGATTTTTCCGATATTTTTGCCGATGACGCGGCATGGGAAACGGCATATCGCGATGCCGACCGGATGATTGATCAAATCGCCTCGATACAGGGAACGCTCGGCAACTCGGCAGCCGCCATGAAAGCCGGTTTGGATCGGGTTTTTGCCGCCTCCGAAAAAGCGGAGCGCGTATATATTTACTCCATGCTTCGGCTAAACGCCGATAACGGAGATGCCGTTTATCAGGCAATGCACGGCCGCGCAACCAACCTAACGGTCAAGCTCTCCACCGCGTGCGCGTTCTTGGATCCGGAAATCCTTTCCATTGATGCAAAAAAATTATCCGATATGCAAAAGGATCCCGTGTTGGCAACCTACCGCCACTATTTGGAAGATACCGACCGTATGCGTCCGTACACCAAAAGTGCCGAAATCGAAACCATGCTGGCGATGATGTCGGATATGGCGGAAACCGCTTCCAATTGCTTCGGCATGCTGGAAAGCGTGGACATGACCTTCCCGGAAATTACGGATGAGTACGGAAATAAAGTCACCTTGACGCACGGAAACTTCGGCGTTTACCGCGAAAGCGCGGATCAACGTGTACGCAAGGATTCCTTTGAGGCCTATTTCGGCGAATTTAAAAAATATATCAATACCCTGTCCGCAATGTACGCGGGCAATGTCAAAAAAGACAACTTCATCACGCGTGTGCGCGGATACCGTTCCTCCTGTGAGCGCGCCCTGTTTGGAAACAATGTGCCGGTCAGCGTTTACGACAAGCTTACCGAAGCGATTCACGGCGGTCTCCCGATTATGCGCCGTTATTTGAATTTGCGCCGCCGCGTGTTGGGCTTGGACGAGCTGAACATGTACGATTTGTATTGCCCAATGGTCAAAGAAGTGGATATGACCGTTCCTTACGAAGACGCAAAAGAACTGGTCAAAAAAGCAACCTTGCCGCTGGGAGAAGAATATCAAAAGTTGCTTGACCGCGCATTCGGCGAGCGTTGGATCGATGTGTATGAAAACAAAGGCAAAAGCACCGGGGCTTATTCCTGCGGTGTGTTTGGCGTGCATCCGTATGTCCTGCTCAATTACACCGACACGCTCGATGATGCATTTACGTTGGCGCACGAATTGGGACATGCCATGCACTCCTATTTTTCGGATACCGCACAAGACTATGCCAACCACGATTACCGCATTTTGGTAGCCGAGGTTGCCTCCACGGTCAACGAGGTTCTTTTGACGCGCTATCTGCTCTCGGTAGAAACCAATCCCGCAAAGCGCGCATATATCCTCAATCATTTCTTGGAAGGCTTCCGTACCACGGTGTTCCGTCAAACGCTGTTTGCGGAATTTGAGCGCGAGGCGCACGATTTGGAAATGAACGGAACGCCGCTGACGGCAGAAGTTCTGAACGGCATTTACCGCAAGCTGAACCAGCTTTACTACGATGGCGCCGTGGTAAATGATTTGCAGGATATTGAATGGGCACGCATTCCGCATTTTTACAACGCGTTTTACGTTTATCAATACGCAACCGGATTCTGCTCGGCTGTAACCATTGCAAAGAAGATTCTGGAAGAAAACGGAACCGCCGACTACCTGCGCTTTCTGTCTACGGGTGCCTCGGACTATCCGCTTGAGGAATTGAAGATTGCGGGCGTAGACCTGACCAAACCCGATGCGGTAACCGCCGCGATGAAAGAATTTGACGCAGCGCTCTCCGAGCTGGAAAGCCTGATTTAATCACCGAACGAAAGAAGAAAAATCATCATGAAAAAATATATTAACGAAGCGTTTCCGCATTTTATTCACGGTGGGGATTACAATCCCGAACAATGGATTGATACCAAGGAAATTTGGGATGAAGATATGCGCTTGATGCAGCTTGCCAACTGCAACGAAATGACGGTCGGCATTTTCTCGTGGGCTATGCTGGAGCCGGAAGAAGGAAAATACGATTTTTCATTCCTGGATGAAATCATTGAAAAAATCGACCGAAACGGCGGAAAGGTTTGGCTTGCCACACCGTCCGGCGCACGGCCGCGTTGGCTTGCCGAAAAATATCCGGAGGTTTTGCGCGTTCGGGAAGACGGTATCAGAAACAACTACGGCATGCGGCACAACCACTGCTATACTTCTCCGATTTACCGTCAAAAGGTCTACCAAATCAATCGCCTGCTTGCCGAACGCTACGGCAAGCATCCCGCCGTTTTGGGCTGGCATATTTCCAATGAATACGGCGGAAAGTGCTACTGCCCCCTTTGTCAGGACGCCTTTCGCCAATTCGTCAGAGCGCGTTATCACAACGATATTCACGAGCTAAACCATGCCTGGTGGGCAACCTTTTGGAGCCATACGTACACCTCGTTCGATGAAGTGGAAATTCCGAGCAGCCGCGGAGAAACCTCCATACATGGTTTGAATTTGGACTTTCACCGTTTTGTCTCCCACCAAACGCTCGATTTTATGCGCAATGAAATCAAAGCAATTCGGGAGCAAGGTTCTGCCCTGCCCATTACCACCAATATGATGCCGGGCTTTTACGACATCAATTACCGCGAGCTTGCCGAAGAGCTGGACATTGCTTCGTGGGACAGTTATCCAAAGTGGCATTCACCCGAACATAACGCCATCCCCCACAAAATTGCTTTTTGGCACGACTTTTTCCGTACATTGAAAAACCGTCCGTTTATGCTGATGGAAAGCGCACCCGGATTGGTAAATTGGCAGGAATACAACAAGCTCAAGCGTCCGGGAATGGATCGCCTCAATTCTCTGCAAGCCGTTGCGCACGGAAGCGACTCGGTCCAGTATTTTCAATGGCGCAAAAGCCGCGGCAGTACCGAAAAGTTTCACGGTGCGGTCGTTGACCATGTTGGAACCGAGCATACCCGCGTGTTCCGCACGGTCGCCGAAACCGGAGAAACCCTGAAAAAAATAGATGAAGTTTGCGGCTCTTCGGTCAATGCCCGCGTTGCCATCATTTATGATTGGGAAAACCGCTGGGCGCTTGACAACGCACAGTTCTTTACAAACAACGACAAACAGTACAACAATACCTGCATCGCGTATTACAAGGAGTTTTGGAAGAAAGGCATTGCCGTTGATATCATCGGCGCACACAATGACCTCTCCAAATACAGCTTGGTACTTGCCCCCATGCTTTACATGACCGATGCCGAAACCGTTCAAAATTTAACCTCCTATGTGGAAGCCGGCGGCTGTCTTTACGCTACTTATTTCCTGGGAATGGTAAACGAAAACGACCTTTGCTATTTGGGCGGCTTCCCCGGTGAAAACCTGAAAAAGGCATTTGGTATTTGGAACGAAGAGCTTGACACGCTGTATCCGAACGAACGCGTCCGCGTTACCCTGACAGACGGAACCGAATTTGAGGGAAAAGACGCCTGTGAGCTGATTCATGCACAGGGTGCGCAAGTTCTTGCCACCTACTCCTCCGAATTTTACAGCGGGCTTCCCGCACTGACCGTCAACCGTTACGGCGAAGGAAAGGCTTATTATCAGGCATTCCGCGATACGGGCGCTTTTTGGGAAGATATCTGTACCCGCATTCTCGCAGAGCAAAATATTTTGCCGATTCTTCCAACCGAATTTCCGGACGGTGTTACCGCACATCGGCGTGAGGACGGAACCGTTCAATATTTGTTTGTGGAAAACTATTCCGGAAAGAAAGTCCCCGACCTCCCGTTGGGCGGTCAATGGCTGGACTTGGAGACCGATGCCGTTGTTTCCAATGTTTCGTTGGATGAATTTGACGTCAAAATTTTGAAAAGCATTGCGCCCTAAAACGAAAATCCGATTCTTGCAATAATAAACAGGACTGCTTTCCTGCACCTTTGTGCAGAAAAAGCAGTCCTGTTTTTTATGGATTTATTTTTCAAGCAAAAACCGAAGCGCGTCCTGAATATGAAGATCCCAAAAGCGCCAAGAATGATTTCCTTCCGATTCCTCATAACGGTGCGGAATACCGAGTTCACAAAGCAACGCACGGTATTGACGGTTTCCGGTCAGTAAGGTATCCTCAAGGCCGCACCACAAATACATTTTGGGAAATACCGCACCCGCTTTTTTCTGCTCCCGCGCCAGATAATATACATCGTGCTTGGTTTCGGCAAACACATCGGACGAAGTGTATTTTTCGCCGAATATCCATTGAACATCTTCTTCAAGCGCAGAGCGATTTCGTCTTGTAAAGTCCAATGCGCCGGAAAGAGAGGCACATCCGCCAAAGGTCTCCGGGCAGGAAAGTGCCGCCTTTACCGCTCCGTAGCCGCCCATGGAAAGTCCCGCAATAAAATTATCTTCGCGTTTTTCGGACATGCCGCGGAAAAAGCTGCGGCAAACGCGCGGCAACTCCTCGGTTACAAAAGTAAAATAATTCACACCGTATGCCGTGTCAATATACCAGCTTCTTCCTACCGAGGGCATAACAACCGCAATGCCGTATTCGGAGGCATACCGCTCGATAGAAGTTCTGCGCATCCAAGTGCTGTGATCGTCCGATAGTCCGTGCAACAAATAAAGCGTTCGATACGTTTTGGCGGCGCCTGTTTTCATTCCAATCACCGTTTTTGCTTGCTCCGGCAAAATTACATTGACCGACACTCCCATTTTGAGGGTATCCGAATGATATTTCATTTCAAAGAATGCCATTGATTTCCCCTTTCTGTCTTTCCGTAACGCTATTTACTAAAGTACAGTGCCGAGAGCGGCAACAAATCAAAATTGTCATACCAAACAGTAGGAAATTGAGAAATCGGAAGCGGGCACGTCCCCTTTCCGGTTTCTACGGTTACCGCAACCAAATTCTGCTTTAATGCACACCAATCGCTAAAAGACGCATCGTTTTCTTTTTCATTCATCAGTGTATAGCCCGTTCTGTTTGCAAGAACCGCGGCAAAGTCGCGCGTAGCGGAAGAAAGCGAAGCCTCCTGCCCGCAATTCCAATACAAGACCTCGCCCTGCGAATGGATGCAAAGCACCGCTTGAATATTGGGCAAACTTTCGGTCAGCGCCTGCATTGCACGCGTTTCGGGCTCGGAATCGGCATACGAGCCCTTATAATTTTTGTGGGAGGGAACCGTTTCGCCTATACGGTATTGCTCCCAAAGCACATCAAAATTACGGTTTAAATCCAC
>CAYYCU010000011.1:9499-11947 GCA_964470415.1 uncultured Ruminococcus sp. | reverse complement strand
TTTCGCCTATACGGTATTGCTCCCAAAGCACATCAAAATTACGGTTTAAATCCACACCTGCCGCATTTGCCTTCCAATACTTTAAATATGCGTTGATATCGGTTTGCGAAGTATATCCTTTTTGGAAATCCGATTGATATATCGCGCGAACCGTCTCCCGCAATGCGGTATCGGTAAGCGATTCAATTCCCTCTTGAGAAAGCATAATGCCGTCCGGATTGGTCATGGGAACAACATAAAAACAGCATTCTTCAAATATTTTGGCATAGGAAGTCCCGTTGCATTCACCGCTGCGGTAATAATAAAGATAAAATTCCATTTGCTTCATGACCAAAAGCGGCGTCAGATATTCGCGCCCGTGAATGCCCGCGCTGACCAAAATTTGTTTTTCGGCAGACGGATTTCCGAGCACCGCAACATACAGCGCGCGCCCTGCCGCCGACTGTCCGAAAGAATTGTAAGAAAAATGCTCCCCGTACCGTTCCGCAAGCAAGGAAAGATCGCTGACCATTTCCTCATAAGAATATTCTTTTTTGGTACAGTCCACAATGGTGTCTCGGCTGTCCTCCAAAAAGATTTCGGCACTTTTCTCTCCGCCGCTCCACGCGGGCAGAAAAAGAGAGCCGGAGTCTCCGTCCGGCTGACCGGTTGTAAAAGGAAGCGATGTTGACATGCTTCCCATCGGCGAATCCTCCGGATCCAGCCGAATACAAGATGTCGCCGTAAACAGTACGGTCAAAAGCAACATTCCCGCAAAAAGCCGTCTCATTTTGCTCCCTCCTTATCCAATGGTTTTACGAAAAAATTAAAGTCCCAATAAAAACGCCTTCGCCGAAGCATATTCTTCGCAAAGCCGCCGAGCGGCTTCGGAATTTGCATCGAAATGCGGTTGCCGAAGCGCGCGCAACATGATGTTTTTGGGCGTTTCCTCCGGATCAATCAGCTCCATTGCGGCCACGGCGTACCCTTTGGTCTCCAAAAGCTTGAGGCGAAGCGCATCGGTTGCGGCATCGCAAAGCTTTTGCCGCAACATGGAATGCTGGGCAATAAACGAAAGCGGCTTGCAATTGAGCGTATGATTCAATTCATGGTGACAGCAAGGGGTAGATAAAATAACATCGGCATTCCATTCCACCGCTTTTTCCAAAACCAGATCGGTAGCTGTATCGCATGCATGCAAGGAGATAACCAAATGAACTTTTTCATCCGCACGGTAAGCCGCAATATCTCCGCAAAGGAAGTGCAATCCGTGAAACTCCAACTTTTGCGCGACCTCATTGCAATATTCCACTACGTCCGGTTTGAGGTCCACCCCGGTCATACAAACCCGTCTGCCGAGGACATTGACAAAATAATGATAAACCGCAAAAGAAAGATAACTTTTTCCGCAACATAAATCGCAAATACGCAATTCCCCATCGGCAGGCAAAAACGGCAAGCAGTCGCGTATAAATTCCAAAAAACGGTTGATTTGACGGAATTTGGACTGCTTTTTGTCTTTTACACGTCCGTTCCGATCGCTTACGTCAAGCAACCGCAAAAACGGCTCGTCACCGTTTAAAATATATTGCTTTTTTCGGTTATTCGGCTCGGCTTGTACCGAAAGCACCTCACCGTCCTGCAAGGCCGTTCGCAATTTTTCGCCGCCGATTAACGTTCGCTTTTCCCCTTTTGTGCGCCTCAACTCACAGTCTCCCACCGTGGTAATCAAATTCACCTGCCCAAAACGTTCGGCAAGTGCGGAAAAATATGCGGCGTCATCCGCCGCAATATTTTCGTGAAACACTTTATGATCGGTTCGCAGTGTTTCTGCCTGCGCCACAATACTGCCGCCAATGCGGCGAAGCGTAATCACAGTGCGCTGAATTTGCAAATCGTCCGGCTTGGAAAACACCGCTTTTTTTAAAGCTCCCGCCTGTACCGAAAGAGAAATCAACGCGCCCATACGGCAAGCGGGAGTATGACAACTTTCATTCATGATGCGTTTCATCGGAGCCTTCTTGATTGGTCGGCTTCTCCTTTTTCTTTATTTTGAACATGGAAAAATCCAATTTGGATTCCTGTCCGGCCCACAGCCGCTTGAGATTTTCCCGATGCATGTAAACAACAAAAACGGAAGTCAAAATCGCCATGGCAACATTCAGCCCGTCATTGGCAAACGCATGCAAAATCAAAGGGTAGAGCAAGGCACCCATAACAGACGCCAACGATACATAGTGCGTACCAATTACAACAACCAAGAAAATTCCCAATATAAAAAGGAATGTAACGGGATCAATCAACAAAATTACCATGGCAAGGCAAGCAACGCCTTTTCCGCCCTTAAAGCGGTGGTAAAGCGGAAACATATGCCCAAACACCACAAAAAAGCCCGCAAGTGCCGCACCATCGATGCCTAAAATCAGTCTGCCCAAAAGAACGGAAACCGCCGCCTTGGAAAGATCCAAA
>CAYYCU010000011.1:6822-9399 GCA_964470415.1 uncultured Ruminococcus sp. | reverse complement strand
GCCTAAAATCAGTCTGCCCAAAAGAACGGAAACCGCCGCCTTGGAAAGATCCAAAACAAATGTCAATACAGCCGCTTTTTTTCCGTAGGTGCGAAGCATGTTCGTGGTTCCCGCATTTTTACTGCCAAACCGACGGATGTCCCGCCGATATACCGCTCTGGAAATCAAAATGGCAGGGCTGATACTGCCCAAAAGATACGGTATTACCACGCAAAAAAGTGCGGCAATTGCCGTAACGATTGCAATCGCGGTTTTATTTTCAAATAACGAAAAGGTCTGTATCAACCAATAGCGCAGATCCCAAACCACTTTTACGGTTTCGGTCTCCATGGCTTGCAAAAAAATCATAAAACCAAATCCTTTCTCTGCCGGTCAAAAGGGCTTTTTAAAACAGTTCAATCATTTCCTTCGGGCTATGCGTAAAGTTATAAAAGCTTCCGTCCGGGCGAATGCAAGCCATATCCTCAATACGGCAACCGTATTTGCCCTCCAAATAAATACCCGGCTCAAACGTTACCACATGTCCGCGGGACAGCAGCATGGTATCGGGTGCCGCAGAAGAAAGGCGCGGGCTTTCATGAATAAACATTCCCACACCGTGACCGAGGGAATGTCCGAAGCAGCCCTCATATCCGGCACCGTGAATGATGTCGCGTGCAATTTTATCCAACCGGCGGCAAGCCACGCCCTCGGCAGCAGCCTCCAATGCCGCGCGTTGTGCGGACAAAACCGTTTGATATACTTTTTTAATCTCCGCATCGGCACGCCCCAATACAACGGTTCTCGTCATATCCGAACAGTAACCGTCCACTCTTGCACCGAAATCCATGGTCAGGAATCCTTTTTCCAGCTTGCAGCGGCGCGGAACACCGTGCGGCAGCGCAGACGCCGAGCCGGAAACCGCAATGGTATCAAAAGCCAATGCTTCCGCACCGTTCTTTCTCATAAAGAATTCCAACTCCAAAGCGACTTCCACTTCGGTCATCTCCGGGGTAATCCATTTTACGATATGCGCAAACGCCGCATCGGTAATTTCTTGCG
Source organism: uncultured Ruminococcus sp. (assembly GCA_964470415.1). Classification (GTDB taxonomy): domain Bacteria; phylum Bacillota; class Clostridia; order Oscillospirales; family CAG-272; genus UMGS1865. The sequence continues at coordinate 8,358 of CAYYCU010000011.1, read as the reverse complement.
CGCGCGCAATCGTTTCCAACTCATGCGCGTCTTTATACAAGCGCAATTCGTCCAAAATAGCGGACGCACCGCCCTTTAAGGTGTAATCCTTTAAAATTTCGGTATAGCGGTGGAAGGAAGCGTAAGAAAGCGCTTGCTCCTCTATCAAAACCGTTTTACAGTTGTTGTCGGCAAGAAGCCCGGCAATGCAAACCAGCTGTCCTTTATCCGGCGTCAAAACCGTCAATTCCGATGTTGCCTTTGCCTTTGCCGCTTCTACATAGCGAAAATCGGTAATCAAATAAGATTGCCCTGAAGTTACCAAGACCAATCCATCGTCAAAATCGAAATCGGAAAGATACCGTTGGTTGATTTTTTCCGAAATAATTGCTGCATCGGCGCCGGACTTGGCAAGCGCCGCCTTTAAATTGCTCAAATGGGACATATGCTCCTCCTTATGCAAAGCGATGGTCAAATGGCGTATCGTTTTGTATTTTTCACATTTTACCATGGTATATTATAACATATCTTTGCTCTTTTTACAAGATATTTAAAATATTTCGATTCTTTAAATTTTATGTCATCTTTTGTAAAATGAAATTCACATCCGCATGCTTCCGATACACACTTTTTAAAATATTTTTTCAGAGTCTGTTTTATGACAAAATTATCCCTTTCGTTGCGATATAATAAAGAAGCAGAGACGCAAAAGCAAAGAAGGAGTTCTATATGATACAAGAAGTTTACATAGACCTTTACTTTTTGATTAATGTCAGTATGGATTTACTGTGTTTGATGATAACGGCGTTTCTTCTTCACCGATCGGTCAAACGCCGGCGGGCATGCATTGCCGCGCTGATTGGAGGCGGCTATGCCGTACTGTCGCTTTTGCTTTCTCTCAGCGGTCTCCTCGTTTTTTTATCGGACATTGCGGCTGCCGTTGTCATGTGCGCCGTAGCCTTTTTGGAACGAAAACCTTCTTTCTTCGGAATTTTACAGTGTGCGCTTGTGCAGTCGCTGGTATCCATGATGCTGGGCGGCATTATGACGGCGCTCTATTCGCTCCTCAACCGTCTGAATCTCCCGTTTGACGCGCTGACGGGCGATGGCCTTTCGGTTTGGACATTTGCGCTTTTAACGGCGGTGGCAAGCATTGCAACGGTACGCGGCGGAAGGCTGTTTGGGCTTTCTCAAAAAACAAAAAGCGTAACGCTTCACATCGTGCTGTTTAAAAAAGAGGTTACCCTGCAAGCAATGGTGGACTCCGGCAATCTTTTGCGCGATCCGATCAGCGGAAAAAGCGTGATTGTCGCAGAACTTTCCGCCCTGTCCCAAACGCTTCCCGGCGCGCTTTTGGCGGCTTACGAAAGCAACGATTTCGGTGCATGGCTTTCGGTATATGAAAACGCCAAACACATCCGTCCGATTCCCACGCACACGGCGGCAGGAGATACCCTGCTGTTTGCAATTGTCCCGGACTCGGTTGCGGTTACCTGCCAAGGCAAAACCTATTCCGCCGATTATTTGATTGCACCCACACAGCTTGCCTGCAACACC
>CAYYCU010000011.1:0-6722 GCA_964470415.1 uncultured Ruminococcus sp. | reverse complement strand
CCGTTAAACGTAGATTGGGACGGAAACGAGTTGTTGCTTTCCGATATTCTCGGCAGCGAGGAAGATACCGTATCTTATGAATTGGAAATGTACGAAGAAAAACAGGTTGTACGAAATGCGGTTGCGGAATTGGATCCGCGTGAACGCGAATTGATTGAATTGCGTTACGGTCTGCGAACCGGAGAGGAAATGACACAAAAAGAAGTTGCCGACCTGCTCGGCATTTCTCAATCATATATTTCCCGATTGGAAAAACGGATTCTCTCCCGGCTCCGCAATGAAATTGCCGGAAAAATTTGAGTTCCGGTGCGGAATGTCCGGGCAAAACCGAAAAGACGGACTCAAATGCAAGCGTTTTGCATTTGAGTCCGTCTTTTACAAAAAGGAAAAAATTCTTATCCTTCCGTCGGAACAGAATCTCCAACGATGAAATCCTTAATAAGATGATAAATCTCGGTATCGGATTCACAATAAATTTGATTCCATTCGAATGTGTACATTGCGCCAAGCAACGATTTTCCGTTTACGGTGAAATGATCGCCGTCCGTGAGAGAAATTCTGCCGGGGTGCTTGGTTGCAATTCCGACAAAGCGGTTAATATCTGCCATTGTGTCCAATCTGATTTTGTATCTCATAAATTTACTTCCCTTCTTTTTTGTTTTGTAATTTGATGTATTTCTTTTTGTTCCGACCGGAAAACAACCATCGCAAAAGCGGAGAAAGAAACGTAGGCGCTTTCCAAATCAGCATTTTCATACTGCATCCACTCCTTCCCATATACATTTATTCCAAGTATATGCAAGAAACAGACGCCTGTTGCGTACGGAAAAGTCATTTTGCAATCAAAGTTTGGCGGGAACCTCTCCGCGATTGATTTTTTTCATAGCCGCACGAAAAACCGTTTTATCGTTCTCATGCGTTAAGGAAGCTTCCGCCTCCTCTATCGGTACCCACTCAACCTGCGCAATTTCCCCTTCCCGCGCACGAATGTTCTCCTGTGCGGTTTCGGTCAAAAAATAGACCACCTCTTTGGAAACGCCCGGCAGAGGATGATAATGAACCGTTTCACGAAAATCCGTATCAATCCGTATTTGTACGGCGGTCTCCTCGTAAACCTCGCGTATTGCCGTCATATATTCCGTCTCGCCGCGCTCCATGTGCCCTTTGGGAAAGGATCGGTGACCGCCTGCCTTATGACGGATCATCAAAATATAAATTTTACCGTCTTTACCGCGCCGCAAAACCAATGCGCCGCAAGATTTTTCATGTTGCATTGGAGCCACCTCCCCTCTCTTTTTTCATTCAATCCGGCTGAATTTGTTCCATAATGAACGCTTCCAGCACGTCTCCAACCTTGATGTCATTGAATTTTTCCAATCCGACACCGCATTCATATCCGCTTGCTACTTCGCGTACATCGTCCTTAAAGCGCTTAAGAGACGAAATTTTATCTTCAAAAATCACGATGCCGTCACGAACCACGCGAATTTGCGATTGACGTGTAATCTTACCGTCTTGAATATACGAACCCGCAATGGTACCCACGTTGGGAACATGAATGGTTTGACGAACCTCCGCGTGCCCCAGCAAATTCTCACGGAATTTGGGCGCCAGCATACCTTTCATTGCCGCCTCAATCTCTTCAATGCATTCATAAATGACGCGGTAGGTGCGAACATCTACATTTTGTCTTTCGGCCGAATCCAAAGCGCTCTTATCGGGACGGACATTAAAGCCGACAATAATTGCGTTGGAAGCCGCCGCCAAGGTCACATCGCCCTCGGTAATGCCGCCTGCGGCAGCATGAATGACGCGAACTTTTACCTCTTCGTTGGAAAGCTTTAAGAGAGACGCTTTGACCGCCTCTACCGAGCCGTCCACATCCGCCTTTACAATGATGTTCAAATCCTTGACGCCCTCCGAAATTTGCGCAAACAAATCGTTCAAATTTGCTCTTGCATTTGCCTTAAAGACGTCCTCTTTTGCGCGGTCGCGTCTTTGGTCGGCAAGCGTTCTTGCCATTCTTTCATCTTCAACCGCTTGAATTTCATCTCCGGCAGACGGAACCTCGGAAAGTCCCGTAATCTCTACGGGAACGGAAGGTGCCGCTTCCTTTACGGTTCTGCCGTTGTGATCGGTCATGGTACGGACACGTCCGACAGCCGAACCGGTAATGATAATATCGCCGGTACGGAGCGTACCGTTTTGCACCAATACGGTGGCAACGGGGCCTTTTCCTTTATCCAGCTTTGCCTCAATTACAACGCCCTTTGCACGGCGGTTGGGGTTTGCTTTCAGCTCTTTGACATCCGCTACAAGCAAAACACTTTCCAAAAGATCTTCCATACCCATTCCGGTCAGAGCAGAAACGGGAACGCAAATAACATCGCCGCCCCATTCTTCCGGGACCAATCCGTACTTGGTCAACTCTTGCTTAATATTGTCGGGATTGGCGGTAGGCTTATCCATTTTGTTAATGGCTACCACAATATCAATTCCCGCGGCTTTTGCATGGTTAATGGCCTCAACCGTCTGCGGCATAACGCCGTCATCGGCGGCAACAACCAAAATGGCAATGTCGGTAGCCATGGCACCGCGTGCACGCATAGCGGTAAAAGCGGCGTGTCCGGGTGTATCCAAAAAGGTCATATCTCTTCCGTTCACCTTTACACGGTATGCACCGATGTGTTGGGTAATACCGCCGGCTTCGCCCGCCGTTACATTGGTATGGCGAATGGCGTCCAGGATAGAGGTTTTTCCGTGGTCAACGTGTCCCATTACACAAACAACGGGGGCACGCTCCGTGAGCTGTTCTGCCGCATCCTCGGTATCATCGAACAGCTTTTCTTCAATGCTGACGATAACTTCCGGAGTTGCGGAAATTCCAAACTCATCGGCAACAAGTGCCGCAGTATCAAAATCAACAGACTGATTGATGGTTGCCATCATTCCCATCATCAACAGCTTTTTAACCACTTCGCCTGCCGTTACATGCAGTTTGGAAGCAAGCTGACCGACAACAATCTCTGCCGGCAACTCCACCGATGTGGGCTTGTAATTAACGGTTTGCGCCGGAGCGGGCTGCTGACGGCGTCCTTTGCCGTTTTTGGAAAAGTTGTTTTGACGGGTATTTTGAGTAGCGCCGCCTTTTTTCAACTTTTGGTTGCCGCCGCGCAAATTGCTGTCTTTATCCGAAACAAAGGAATCCAGTCTTTCATCATATTTGGAAAGGTCTACCGTAGACGTATGCGTATCTACCACGCGCGGTCCCTTGCGGGTTCCGTCCGGATTGAGGTTGGTGGAAGCACCGCGCACAATCGGCTGTGCCTTAAATTTTTCTCTCGGAACATTGGGCACAAAATCGCCCTTGTCGCCGCCGCGGTCAAATTTGCCGCGGTTGTCACCGCGTCCGGACTGTGCACCGCGGTTTTGCTGCCCGTTCTGCGATTTTCCAAAGCCGGACTGACCGCCGCCGAAAGATGCGCTGTTGCGGCCGGCGGAACCGCCAAAGGGTGCAGACTGTGTACGGTTCCCCCCTGCGGCAGGAGAAGCGTAAGAATTGTGGCGCGTGGAAATGGTCTCTCCCGCACCGCTGCGCGGCGTTGTGTTCCCGTTTTGCTGCGGACGGTAGGGATTGCCCGTATAGGGTTGCCGTGCCGCCGGTTGCTTTTTGGCTCCGTTTTCTGCGGTCGGAGCGGAGTGATTGGCGCTTTTTTCAACATCTGCCGTTTTGGGGGCAGACTCGCCGTTTTGCGGGCGTTCCCCTGCGGGAGCAACCGCCTTTGCGGGTGCCTCTGCCTTGCTTGCTTTTCCCGCCGCCTTGACAGGTGCCTCCGTTTTTTCGGTCGCCGTTGCAACTTTTTTCGATATTTCTGCCTCAACAACCGGCTTTTCCTGCTCTTTTGCCGAGGATTCCGTCTTAACTTCTTCCTCCGCCTTCGCTTCCGCTTTTTTGCCGGATACTTTTTTTACCTTGGTGGGAATATAGGACACACCGTCCAAATAATCTCCGATATTGGTAATTTGGTTTGCCTTGGTTAAGGCATCAAACAGAATATCAAATTCCGCGGGCTCCAAAGCCTTTTGAACCGTTTTGACCTCAACGCCGTTTTGGGCAAGAATCTCCACCAGGTCTTTGCTTTTCAGCCCCATATCCTTTGCCAGTTTGTTGATTTTGAATTGTTGATTGATAGCAGCCATATTTCCTCCGTTCCCTACCGAGCCGCAGTATCGGTAAGAATCATAAAATTGTTCCGCTTTTACCAAACCGCAGATTTGATAAAAGCACTTCGATGTAGGTGATAAGACCTTACATGTACGTTGCGTTTTTTAACGTTCCTTCCACCAAACGGCATAAATTTGCATCCGTTACCGCAACAGCGGCAACTCTGCCGCTCTTTCCGATGGCTTGGCTCAATGCTTCTCCGCCGACTTCCGCATAAACCAACCGTACGCCGTAATATGCGCAACGGTCGGAAAGACGCTTTCGGGTATTTTCGGAATTATCCGAAGCACAGATGACCAAGAGAATTTTTTCTTTTCCGCGCCGCATGGCTTCACAAATCATGGGCGTTCCCACAATCAGCTTGCGCGCCCTTGCGCACAGCCCCAGCGCATGCAACATTTTGGAGGCAGATGTCGGCTCATGTTGCATGGGCTTCCAACTCCTGTTCCATTGCATCGTATATCGCATCGGAAATTTCACAGTTCAAATTCCGCTCGATACGGTGTCCCTTACGTGCACGGCGCAAGCATTTTACGTCACGGCAAATATAAGCACCGCGGCCGGATTTTTTACCGACAAAGTCCAGCGAAATCTCCCCCGTCGGACCTCTGACCACGCGCAAAAGCTCTGCCTTCGGTTTGTGCTCATTACAGCCCAAACACTGACGCATCGGGATTTTTTTTACTTTTTTCTCCATTTTCCAACCTTATAAAACAAATTTTATTCTGCTTTAATATCAATTTTATATCCGGTCAGTCTGGCGGCAAGACGGGCATTTTGTCCCTCTTTGCCGATTGCAAGTGATAATTGATCGGCCGCAACCTGTACACGGCAGGCGCGTTCCGCTGTCATGGTAACATCCAAAACCGTAGCCGGCGCCAGCGCCGCCGCAATATATTCCTCCGGCGTTTCGCTGTACTTTACAATATCCACCTTTTCGCCGCGCAGCTCCTCTACAATGGCAGAAATACGCGCGCCGTGGTTACCGATACAAGCGCCTACCGGATCCACATCGGGATCGCGGGAATACACCGAAATTTTGGTGCGCGAGCCGGCTTCGCGGGAAACGCCTTTGACCATGACAATACCGTCTGCAATTTCCGGGATTTCCAACTCAAACATCCGGCGGACAAGACCGGCGTGCGCACGGGAAAGCGTTACAACAGGACCGCGCGACTCTTTATTGACCTCCATGACAAAGACCTTGATTTTATCGCCAACGCAAAAGACTTCGCCGGGAATTTGTTCGGATTTTAGAAGGACCGCACGGCTGGTATCGGTCTCCAGCACCACATTGCCGTTTTCCGGATCGATTTTGGAAACCGTAGCGGTAATAATCTCCTCATGCTTGGTTTCGTATGCTTCCTGCATTACGCGGCGTTCGCCCTCACGAATGCCTTGAATAATCACCGATTTTGCGGCGGCGGCACTCAAGCGGCGAAAATTCTTGGTTTTCACCTCTGTCTCCAAGGTCATGCCGACTTTGTACTTTTTGGCAACGGCTTTGGCGTCTTCCAACGAAATTTGAAGTTCCGGATCCTCCACGGTCTCCACAACTTCCTTTTGCTGATAAACACGGACATCCTTTTTGGCAGGATCAATCAAAATACGAACGTTGGTATTGTTTCCATATTCTTTTTTATAGGCGGAAATCAATGCCGCCTCAATTTTTTCTATCATATAATCTTTTGGAATTCCTTTTTCTTTTTCCAAAAGTTCCAACGCGTTGAAAAACTCTGTGTTCATCTCATCATAATCCTTTCTGAAGATAACTCCGCAAACATTTTTTATTTTATTCTGTAATCAATCAAAATTGTAGTGTGTTTTGAGAGAAGCGATTGCCGCGCGTGCAAATGTGCGCGTTCCAGTTGGCGTTTCAATTACCACATTGCCGTCCTCGTCCAATCCCTGCAAAACGCCGAGATAGCTTTTGGCTCCGTTGAGCGGCGCATACAGACGCACCTCAACGTCCCAACCCTCGCAAGCAACGATTTGCATATCGTTTTTTAAATCGCGCTCAATACCGGGGGAAGAAATTTCCAAGTGATAAGCATCCTCAATCGGATCCGCTTCATCCAAGAGCGGATCAATGGCACGGTGCATTTTTTCGCAATCGTCAATGGTAATGCCATCTTCGCTGTCAATGGTAATGCGCAAATACATATCCGCGCCTTCTTTGACATATTCAACATCCCAAAGAAAATATCCAAGCTCTTCGGCAAGCGGTTCCGCGATAGCTTTTACCGCACCGACAATGCCTCCTTTGCTTTTTTTCATGCTTTACCTCTTTTATAATTTTCTCTTTCAAAAACGAAGAGCGGGTTCGCAAAAACCCACTCTCCAATCTCCTATACTCTACTGTAACATAGTATATCACACTTTTGATTTATTTGCAACCCTTTTTATAAAAAAAATTAAGATTTTTTCATTTTTTTAAACAGGGCGTAACCGGTCGGTAAAGATTTGCGCGAATGAATAGCCTGCGCACTTTTAAAAG
>CAYYCU010000010.1:18151-20070 GCA_964470415.1 uncultured Ruminococcus sp. | reverse complement strand
TTTTTCGGCTTCGGAAAGCCAGAGAGCCGCTGCCGCATCGGAGGGCATTTGCCAATCGCCGCGCGGTGACAAGCCAACGGAACCGACCTTTGGACCGTCCGGCATGCAGGAGCGCTTGAATTGCTGACTGAAGAAGCGGCGCACAAAAATTTTAAGCCATTTCAAAATCACTTTGGAATCGTAAATATCCCCCAGTGCATATACTGCCAAACGATAAATTTTTGACGGCGAAAAACCAAAGCGCAACATATAGTAGAGGAAAAAGTCGTGCAATTCATAAGGCCCGACCAAATCCTCGGTTTTTTGTGCAATCTCTCCATCCTGCTTGGCAGGTAACAATTCGGGAGAAACGGGGGTATCCAGTATATCGCGCAAAGCCATTGCGAGCTTGTCCGCTCCGTTTGCTTTCGCCTCATCTCCGCAAAATGCAACCAAATGACGAACCAGTGTTTTGGGAATGGAACCGTTGACCGCATACATAGACATATGATCCCCATTGTAGGTTGCCCAACCGAGTGCCAGCTCGGAAAGATCTCCCGTTCCGACAACCATGCCACCACAGTCATTCGCAATATCCATAAGGACTTGTGTACGCTCGCGTGCCTGTGCATTTTCATAGGTTACGTTGTGCTCATCGGCATCATGTCCAATATCGCGAAAATGAAGATTCACCGCATCAAAAATATCAACCGTACGGAAATCCACACCCAGCTCTTCACAAAGTACCGTAGCATTGTTTTTGGTACGTTTGGTTGTTCCAAAGCATGGCATGGTCACGGCAATAATATCCCGATGGGAACGCTTTAATGCATTCATGGTACGCACCATGACAAGCAAAGCCAAAGTGGAATCCAATCCCCCGGAAATACCAATTACCAGTTTTTTAGCAAAGGCACGCTCTACCCGTTGCTTGAGTCCTGCCGTTTGAATTGCAAGAATGTGTTCGCAACGGCGTGCGCGTTCCTGCACATCTTGCGGAATAAACGGATGCGCATTGATGGAACGGGTCAGTGTCGTTTCCTTCACAGTCAAAGAGAATGGAATCGCCCGACACGGCTCTTGAGCCATCGGCTTTTGCGGTGCTCGTCTGCGCTCGTATGCAAGACGTTCCAGGTCGATTTCGGTGCAAACAACGGAACTATCGTTATCAAAAGACTTTTTTTCGACCAACACCTTACCGTTTTCACAAATTAAGGCATGACCGCCGAAAACAAAATCGGTGGTGGATTCTCCGCATCCCGCATTTGCAAACAGGTAAGCGGAAGCAGTTTTTGCCGCATTGCCGCAAACCAACATACGGCAAAAATCATCGCTGCCTACCGTTGCACAGGACGCCGCAGGCGCGCAAATGAACGTAGCACCCGCCGCAGCGTGTCGCGCAGACATGGCGGACGCTTGCATCATTTCGTTGCCGAATTCTACCGCAAGCTTAAGCAGCGGGATTTCGGCACAGGAAAACAGCAGGTCGGAACCGAAGGGAACTTCTTTGCCACTAAACAACAAAGCCGATTTTCCGGTTTTTGTGCGGGGAGAAAAGAAGCGTGCCTCGGCGGAAGAAAGAGCGGATTTTGGAACAATTCCGAGAATTTCGCCTTTTTGACAGACCACTGCACAATTATACAATCTGCTATCAATCTCCAGCGGCGCTCCGATAACCGAAATCAAATCCAAAAACCGCGTTTGGGAAAGATAGCTGCCGATTGCCTCTTGTACGCCGTTCAGCAACGTATTTGAAAAAAATAAATCTCCGCAGGTACAGCCGGTTGTACAAAGCTCCGGGAAAACCAAAATCGATGTCTGCATTTTGTCGGCTTGCTCTGCCAAGTGTGCCAATTCTTCAACATTCTGAAATGGATCGGCAACATGAACCGTAGGCGTTGCAACGGCAACCTTTATAAAACCGTTTTTCATATCATCAA
>CAYYCU010000010.1:12028-18051 GCA_964470415.1 uncultured Ruminococcus sp. | reverse complement strand
GAATTGATTCCGAGGTCGTTTGCAAGCTCGCTTTCCGGTTTGATTTCTTCCGGATCCAATTGAAGTTCTTCTACCAAAATATTTTTCAGTGTTTCAAACATAATCGTTATTTCCTCCAAAATGTTTTTATCATTGTTTTATCGGTTACTCATGTATATTCAATATTATACATCTTTTTTCATTCTTTGTCAAGAGGTTTTATCGGATTTATCGCGATAGCGGCGGATTTATGGCAAACAAAAAGAAAACATTGTAACAAAAGCGCAAAATACAATGTTTTCCTTTGAAAATTAACTCAATTCTTTTTTTAAAACCGCAAGCAATTTTTTCTCTTCACGCGAAATTTTGACCTGTGTAAAGCCCAGCGCATTGGCGGTTTGCTGTTGCGTCATATTGCGGTAATAGCGCAAAAGAACAATCTTTCGCCATAACGGCGGCAATTTTTCAATACATTGGGAAATTGCAACGCGGTCGCAAATGCGCTCGTTTTCGGCCTCGCTCTCTTCGTCCGCAACAATGCCCTCCAGCGTAACGCCTTCCTCACCGTACACAAAATCGGAAAGCGAACCGACCGGGGATATCGCGTCAAGCGATATGGCGGCCTCCTCTATGCTGATGCCGCACCGTTCCGCCAGCTCTGCAATTCCCGGCTCCCGCCCCTCTTCGGATACAATTCGATTTTTTTCATGCAAAAGGGAAACGCCCTGCTTTTTATAAATACGGCTGACCTTTACCAAACCGTCATCGCGTAAATGACGGCGGATTTCCCCCACGATCAGAGGAACGGCATAGGTGGAAAAAGCGGTCCCGCGCTCCAATGAAAAGGAGCGAATCGCTTTAATCATACCAATGGTTCCAATTTGTACCAAATCTTCGTACTCGGTTCCGCGATTGAGAAAACGTCTTGCAACGGTACGCACCAACCCTATATTTTCCTCTACCAATACCGCTTCCGCCTCGGCATCTCCCTGCCGTACCTTCTCCAAAAGCGCTGTATTTCGCTCATAAACCGAAGTTTGCTCCATGCATTACACCTCACAATAAAATCGGCAAGCCAAAAGCTTACTTATGTAACCGCTTTAGGAGTGTCACCGTGGTTCCCCGCCCAAGCCTGGAAGAAACATTCACCCCATCGCAAAAGCTCTCCATAACGGTAAAGCCCATACCGCTCCGCTCGTTTTCGGCATCGGTTGTAAACAGCGGTTCCCGCGCCTGACGCACATCGGCAATGCCGCAACCGCGGTCCTTGATTTCAATCTGAATCAGTCTGCCTTCACAAAGCTTTACATGAAGCATAATTTCTCCCACCGTATCTCGGTATGCATGTACAATACAGTTTGTAACGGCTTCCGAAACCGCACATTTAATATCGGCAAGCTCTACCGCAGTCGGATTGCTTTGTGCGCAAAATGCCGCAACCGCCGCACGTGCCATTCCCTCGTTTACCGAAAGAGACGGCAATGTCAGCCGCATTTCATTTTCTATCTCTGCACAAAAATCTACTCTGGTTCTCATATATGTCTCCTTTATTTTCTGGGAATACTTCCCTGCTTTTCGTGATTCTTATTTTTTCTTTGTACGCAAAATAGAGACCATACGCTCCATTCCGGCCAACTTGATAATTTTTAAAACCGCCGCACTGGGATCCAGCACGGCAAGCGTACCGCCGTACCGCTTAACCAAAGCAAAACGTCCCATAATCAACCCCAAACCGGAGCTATCCATAAAATCCACATCGGAGAGCTCCAACAATACACGTGACGGGCGTTCGGCTGTAATCTGTGCATCTATGCCGGTTCGCACCGCAACTGCGCTGTGATGGTCAATTTCTCCGCCCAAATGAATGACCATAACCTCCCCTTTCATTTCATATTGAATTTCTGTACCGTTCCGTATCATAACAGTCCTCCCTTTTTGGCTTCTTTTCGGTTTTGTCCCCTATATTGTATCACATGCCTTTTGAAAAAAATGTCGTACGGTGACGATGATTCAAAAAAGTCAACTTGTTTCCGCTATGAAGCAATTTCATTCTCAAAAATTCAAAATAAAAGCGAGAAGCCCTTGAAAAAGACTTCCCGCAAAGAAAAAAATTCTATATTCCGCAAGCTTAAACGGTGGCGGTTTGCGCAAATTTTTGCTTGGTGGTATTCACCTTTGCATCTTCCGCTTTTTCAAGCGGATACATTCCGCGGCTGTTCATCGCATTAAAAATTTCTTCTTGAATGCGGTGTTCATCTTGCAAAATCGACATCAGCGTACATTTGACAGCACCGGTTGCCGCCTCACAGCAGTAGGTGTTATAAACACCCGTCAAAAATTTTTGCGAGGAAAGCAAATCCGTAAGCCGCTGTTCCTCGGTAAGAGACATGCAGGTTTTTGTTTCCATCATTCAAACACTCCTTTACTTTAGGTTGGCATACAATTCATCAAAATGACGCTGATGACAGGACGCAATTTGCTCGTATTCGTTTTTTAATGTGCTGTCGGTTGCACGGCAAGCATAGTCCTTGTATTTTGCAATCAGATTTTGCTCCATGGTAAGAAGGTCTGAAAGCGCGGAAAGCTCTTTGCCTGTAATTTGTGCCATATTCGGCTCCTTTCTGTTGACGGTTTATTGCAAATAGGAAGCATGCATATCTTCCACAATTTTTTCTTCAAAGGCACATACGTCTCGTGCCAATCGCAACGCACGTTCGGAGACGCCGGTATTTTCCGCTTCGCGCAGTGTACGCAGCATATCATTTACCCCCATAGTCGCCCCCTCTGTCAGCATTTCTGCCAGATGCGTTGCGGTTGAATCGCGCATGGTATTCATCAAGGTACTCCATTTTGCCGACATTCTGGCAAATATGCCCTCTTCTTCCGGCTTCACGCCTTCTTCTGCCAGCAGTTTGGCGGCGCGCGATGCAAATGCTTCAAAAGCACTCAACTGTACGGTCATGTCGCTTTTCAAATCTTTGTCATTGACCTTTGGCATTAAATTCAAAATTGCATCGCTTGCCATTTTGACATTTTTATAAACAGCCGTCAATACATCGGCCGTTTGTCTGCTTTTTAGCGTTTCGGTCATTTTTGAATTCTCCTTTCTTTTATGCTGTTGATGAAAAATAAAAAAAGCCACGGTTTTAGTATGTACCGCAGCTTTTTTTCTATACTTTTTGAGAATTTTAAAAAAAGAAAATAAAATCTTATTTTTGAATTTTTTGTTTTCTGACATCCGCTCCGTAAAACGGAATTAAAAGATACTCTCCCATAAGACGGCTGGTAATTCGATCGTTGTAATTTTTGCGTAACTCGTTCGATGTCAAATTGGTGCTGATTAAGGTCGGCATTCCCAAATTCAACCGTGTGTTAATGACATGATAAAGACAGGAAAGCGTAAATTGATTGACCACCTCCGTACCGAGGTCATCAATAATCAACAAATCGCATTCCGTGTAATGCGCGGTATTGTCCCCTTCCGATTGCGCAACACCGTTTCCAAAGCGGCGAAATTCAAAATCCGAAATCATTCCCACTGCACTGTTATAGTATACATCGTAACCGCGTTCAATCACCGTACGTGCCACTGCCGTGGAAAGGTGCGTTTTGCCAAGTCCCGTTCCGCCCAAAAACAAAAGGCTTTTTGGCATATCGACATCGGCGTTTATTGTAAATTGCGTTGCATACTGCTTTACCGTTTCAAAATTATGACTCATTAAACGGTATTCTTGCGGATTTTGCCGATAATAATCCAAGGAAAAATTTTCAAAAGATTGTTGCTTCATCAAGCCGGAAAGTCCGGAGGAAACCATTCCCGCTATCACCAACCGTTGCCGCATGCATTGACACATCTTGATGCCGACATAGCCGGTATCGCGGCAATCGCGGCATTCATACCGCGGCTCGGTATAATCGGGCGGATAATGGTACTTTTTCAGCAATTCGGCACGTTCCGCTCCAATCCGTTCGTTCTCCTCACGCAAAGAGGCAATGGCACGCTCGGTATTTCCGCTGTGCAAAGCGGCTTGCATAATACGCAAACCAAAAGCAGAAAGTCTTTCGTCCAACTCGCGCAACTGTGGGATTTGCCCGTAAAGCTCCGTTCTGCGTCTGTCCGCATCCTCTTGCGCCAAAAAGGCTTTTGTTGCATATTCTTCACGAATCCGTTTAAAATTTTCTTTATTATATCCCATAAATAGACATGCTCCTTTAGAAGAGATGAACTCCGTGCGTCATTCAATTGCCGCCGGCAGACTCCGAAAAGCTGCGGCGCAATGCCGCTTCAAAGAAATCATCGGTATCAAAACTGTTGCCCAATGCGGGAGCTCCGTTTGTTGCGCTCTTTGAACTCTTTGCGCTTTTTGAATTTTTTGCGCTCTTTGCCTTTTCTTCTTTTGCTTGTTTTTGTTCTTCCAATACCCGTTCAATTTCGGCCTTTGTGTGCAATCCGTCCGCGTTCCAACGTTCCAAAATGGAATTTGTATATGGGAGGGACGCCTCGTGGGTTGCATTGACCGTAATTTCATATGCCAAACGAACAATTTCAATATCATAGCCGTATGAAACCCATGCACGAAGCATGTTCTCTTCTTTAACGGTAAGCGCACGGCTCTTCAGTCCAAACAAAGCGCGTATCTGTCCTTCAAATGTATGCAAAGCTTCTACCGTGCGGAATTCGGTCTCCAATGCTTCGGGCGTCAAAATATCACGGTCGACCAATTTGTACGCATATTTTTCAATGGCTCGCATATTGGTCTTTCCAATTCGCTTGCAATGTGCAAACAGGAGCAAAATGCTCTCTTCGCAAAGTCCCAAATAGTCCAGCATACCGACCAAAATGTTAACATCGGCAAAATTGAATATCTTACCGATAATTTGTTGCACCTCGGTCATCAGACTGCGCACATTGGCACGTTTTTCCAAAAGCTCCGCAATCTCGGTAGATGTATAGTTCGGCAATGCATCGGCGCGGTGCAGAAGAGGCTTTTTGGGGGAAGACGGCTCCGACTGAACCGCGGGTGTGATTTTGGCCACTACGGGCACCGCTTCTGTCTCCGATGCCGCAAGCACACCGCAATCCTGCCAAAAATTCAACACCGATTGCAATTGCTTTTCATCGCAATCTGCCAGTTTGGCAAGCTGCTTCGGCTTTTGAAGCAAAGAAAGATCGGAAGCAAGCAAAAGCAATACGCGAAAATGTACGGCATCCGCATGCAGATTGGAGAGGACGGAACCGGGGAGCACCAATACCTCTTGCCCAAAATTCAATTTCATAAAAACAGTTCCCTCCTTTTACAAAAATTATTGCTCTTCCCGCATTTGCGAAAGCCTGTAATTCAATATCATCAAGGAATCGCCAAGGTGAACGTTTTCAATGGCAACACGGTCGCTGTCAAGCGGAATATCCGTTCCCGTAAAATTCCAAATTCCCAAAATGCCGCAGGCAGCCAAACGCTCCGAGACCTCAACGGCCTGATCTTTTGGCAACGTAAGTACCGCCATATCCACGGGCATCTCTTTACAAAAATGCTCCAGCGATTGCATGTCACGAATCATAACACCGCTAACCGTCCGCCCAATCAACTGCGGATTAATATCAAACATCGAAACAATATCTACCCCACGCTTTTCAAACATGGGGGCGCGCACCAAGGCGCGGCCAAGGTCGCCGGCACCGATAATAATGGCACGAATACCGGCTCCGACTCCCAAAAGCTCACAAATACGCGCATAAAGATAGTTCACATTATAACCGTATCCCTGCTGACCGAATCCGCCAAAGCAGTTCAAATCCTGCCGAATTTGAGAAGCCGTAACGCCCATCATCCTTGAAAGTTCTCTTGAGCTGATACGCATTTTCCCTTGTCGAATCAATTCCCGCAAATAACGGAAATAACGCGGCAATCGCCGAATCACTGCAGAGGATACGGCGGCGCGCTCCGTATTGATTGGTTCGGCGGAAATTCCGGATGATTCGTTTTCAGACTTCATTTTTATCCCCTTTCTGTTTTGGTAAAACCGAATTCAAAATCATCAAAGTG
>CAYYCU010000010.1:6714-11928 GCA_964470415.1 uncultured Ruminococcus sp. | reverse complement strand
TTACGGTTACATCGCATAGTCGTTCGCCGAAGCATTCAACGAAACATCGGCAAAATTTTTGCGTAAAATTTCAAAATAACCGGCCGCGGCAATCATGGCACCGTTATCTCCGCACAGCGCTTTATCGGGCATTGCCAGCGTAATATTCCGTGTTCTGCAAAGCTGCTCCATGGCGGCACGCAGATGCGAATTGGCGGCAACACCGCCCGCCAAAACCAATGTTTTCATGTGACTCTCGGTTAATGCCAAATCGGTCTTTTTCACCAGTCCGTCCACAATACGTTGCGTATAAGACGCCGCCACATCGGCTTCCGAAATCGGGATTCCTTTTTGCCTTTTTTCATTGAGATAATTCAGCGTTGCCGTTTTGATACCGCTAAAGGACAGATCCAAATTGTCCCCAAGAAGTGCCGGAGACGGCAAATCAATGGCTTTGGGATTTCCCTCGTATGCCAGCTTGTCCAACGCCGCGCCGCCCGGATACGGCATTCCAATCACACGTCCGATTTTATCAAAAGCCTCTCCGGCCGCATCGTCCCGTGTTCCGCCGATTTCAACAAACTCCGTCTCACTGTCCACACGGTAAAAAGCCGTATGTCCCCCCGATACAACCAAAGCAAGGAACGGAGGCTTTAAGGTTGGATTGGAAAGATAAGATGCGATCACGTGCCCATGAATATGATTGACCGCTACCAACGGAATGCCGCGTGAATACGCAAGCGATTTTGCAAAATTGACACCTACCAACAATGCACCGATTAAGCCCGGAAAAGCCGTAACCGCTATGCCGCCGAGTTGCGAAACGGAAATGCCCGCTTCTTCCAAGGCTTGATAAGTAATCCCCGAAACCGCCTCAATGTGTGCACGGCTGGCAATTTCCGGCACCACGCCGCCATAAAGGCGATGCGTTTCAATTTGCGATGCAATGATATTGGAGCGGATGGAGCACTTCCCTTCCCCCATCTCCACCACTGCGGCAGAGGTCTCATCGCAGGAGCTTTCCATTCCCAAAATATACATAGAACAATCTTCCTTCAGTCTAAAATACCTTTTTAAAATAACAACCTTATGTTGTCAATTTGACAAAACCGCAACCGATTTTCACGATTTCAGCATTATCCATGCATCTTCAATCGGTTTTTTGTAAAAATTCTTTCGGCAGCCCGCCTTAACAAAGCCGGCTTGTTCATAAAGCTTGATTGCCGCCGTATTGGATGTGCGTACCTCCAATGCAATCTGATCCAGCTTTCTCTGCTCCGCTTCTTGAATCAAAGCCGCCAAAACAGCTCTGCCAATGCCCTTTTTTCGGTAAGCGGGATGAACGGCAATATTGGTAATTTGTCCTTCGCCCGGAACCGTCAGCATACCGCCGTATGCAACCACTTTCCCGTCCGCCAAAGCGGTATAGCCAACCGCAACATCGCCAAGCAGCAGAGACAGCGACTGTCGGCTCCACGGCTCCGCAAAGCATAAAGATTCCAATTCGGCAATTGCTTCCAAATGCGTGGCGTTTGTACGGACAATTTGCACCTTTTCCGCTTCCGTCATATCCCTTGCTCCGCAAAAAGCAATTTCTTGACGCCGGCAACAATTTCTTCCAGGCAGACTTGGTATCTTGCTTGGTCTCCGCCGTACGGATCGGAAATTTCCTTTGGCATACAAACAATTTTGCTTGCCATATTCGGGTAACGCATCAACAGCTCCATGCAGTGACTGCCGCTCATTCCGACAAGCAAATCAAATTGCATAGTCTCTTTTTCCGATAAAATATGCGCGACATGCCGATGATAATCATGCCCTTTGACCGGCTCAATCCCAGCGGCCTCCAAAGCCAGCACCGCATTGGGAGCAATCTGTTCGCCTTCGTTTGCATAAAGCCCCGCACTGTAAGCTTCCGCCGGTAGGGTTACGGCATTTTGTACTGCCTCCGGAAAAGCCGCAATCGCGCGATGTGCCAGCGCGTTGGCTACCGCCTCCGCCATAGGAGAACGGCAGGTGTTGCCGGTACAAACAAAGCAAACGCGCAACGGTTGTGCCGCATCGCGACCGTTCGGCAATGTTTTTTGCTTGGGTTCACATGTTTGTTGCGTCATAAAATCAGGCTCCCTCTTGCAATAAAAGGTGGCTTCCGATAACATTGCCCGCATAATAGCAAAGCTCATTGGTGCGGTCGTACAAAATTTCTTTGCCGAAATTATAAACGGCGTAGTATTCACCTTTGTATTGCTCCACACCGACTTCAATACCGGGATAAGAGCTTTCCAAATCGGACGGATCGGAAATCACTTCATATACCAAAACATCTTCCTCAAAAGACCAATAGATAATGGAATAATAAAGTCCGGGATACTCTGCCGATTCAAATTTCAAGTCATAACGTTCCTTTCCCAAACCGGCATCAATCTCCGACACTTTAAACCCGTAGTCGCTTTGAAACAGTTCCGTCAATGTACCGATTTCATCGGCATTGGAGATTGTGGCATAAGAACCCGTCAGTACCTTTGTTTTACTGACATGTACCTTGTCCGGCTTAAAATCACGTAAAAGCGAAGGCAATTCAACGCCCTGCGCGCAGAGAATGCTGTAATATTCCGTACAAAGCATCTTTTTTTCATCCACTCCGGTAATCGGATAAACGGAAATATTTCCCGCCTGTCCCAAGGTTGCCACAACATCCTTGATTTCATATTCTATCGGCTCATAATATGAGGGGGCATAAGTATAAGAAACTCCGGTTTTGGGGTGGGTATAAACGCCTTCCTCATATTGCATTTCAGGCGTTTTACCGCAAGCGCATAACAGCATACAGGCGCATAAAAGCAACGGTAAAAGCTTCAGAACTTGTTTTCTCATTCGCAAATTTATTCCTTTCAAACTTCAAACTCAATATCCGAATACACCGGATAACGAATCATCGTTCTCAATCCAATCATTTACATCAATCTCTCGGTATTGCTCCTTGCTGTCACGCACAATTACCTTTGCAATGCCCGCATTAATCACCTGTCGCTTGCACATCATACAGGAACTGGTTCCCGGCTCCAGCTTGCCTGTTTGCGCATCTATACATGCCATATACAAAGTGGCGCCAAGCATTTGCTCTCTTGACGCTGCAATGATTGCATTTGCTTCCGCATGAACAGAACGGCAAAGCTCATACCGCTCTCCGCGCGGAATATTCAATTTGTTCCGCATACAGTGCCCCAAATCCGAACAATTTTGACGTCCGCGCGGTGCACCGTTATATCCGGTTGAAATAATAGAATCGTTTTTTACAATAATTGCGCCGTACATTTTACGCAGGCAAGTGGAACGCTCGGCAACCGTTTGGGCAATATCCAAATAATAATTATGTTTAGAAACCCGTTCCATAAAGATTCTTCCTTTCTCTTTTAATCTTAAAAAATGCGCTTTCGATGTTTCATATATATTATATAACACTTTTTTTTGAAAATCAATAGGAGAAGAAAAACAAACTGTAAATTCCAAACAAAAGATGGGATATTAACACCATTGCGGTGAAATATCCCATCTTAAATTCAAATTAAAATACAGACTTTTCTCTATAAATCAAGACGCCGATGCATCCTTGGGCAAATAGCCGTAGGTTTCCATCCAAGTATAATAGATGCAGAACGGAGATTCATAATAAACATATGCTTCTTTGGTTCCGAGAGTATCCTTATAGGTGTCTTCTACTTTGGAGCCAATCGCCGCTCCCTCGGAGGTATCCAAAACCATGTTTTTGACAATCTCGGAAGAAGTAAAGCGAAGAACCTTATTATGGAAGTTCTCCAAGCTTGCCGCCTCCGTATAGTTTTCGTTAACGAACTTACGGAAGCTGTTTCCTTTGACGTTGGAGAACGCAGAAAGCTTGGGTGCGTTGGTGCCGGTAGAAAGCAGAATCGCAATATCATCTACCGTTCTCTCCAGCTCCTCCATATTGGTGCATGCATTCAATTTCGCTACCAAAGTTTGGTTCAAATCATACATGTATTTGATAAGCTCGGTATCAAGATTGCCGATGATATCATAATCGGGATCGGTGTCAAACGCCGTAAATTCCACATCCTGTGCCTCGCTGTTCACAATGAGATCGCAAGAAAGCTCTATATCGGAAAGCTCGGTCACACGTACATAGGAAAGAACGTAGTTTGCTTCGGGCAAGTCAGATCCGGACGGATTCAAATCCAACAATGATTCACCGTCATCCGTATAAGAGAAACGAAGCGCAAGCTTGCCCGTATCTCCCAGCGGCAGGAACTCCAGATCCGTAATGTATGTCAAGCCTGTGCGGTAAATCACATAGGTTGTTGTCTTACCGTCATCGGAAACAAATGCCTTTGCATAGGTAGAAGATATGCCCTTTGTAAAATCATACACACCGTTTGAAGTTTCAAATTCCGGATCGGCAACCTTGCAGGCAGCTAACCATGCAACATCGCAATCCTTAATCCACTCTGTCAGCAACTTGTTCTCGCGAACGGCAGCCTTGGTAAGATTGTAATATTCGATTTGATATTGGTTGCTGTTCATGACATCAAAGTCTATCGTTTTTTCGGAAACCGTTACATTGGGCGTAATTGCCGCGCCGTCTTGCTTTGCCAAAATTTCGTATTCGTTTGTCTTCTTTGTGTAAAGCGAAAAGACGGAAAGCTCATAACCGTTTGCCGAGGTCGTTGCGGTATCCGTATAGGTCAAAATGAAGTCCAAATCGGTTTGAACCTCTTCCTCTTCTCCGGTTTTCTCGTTGACTTGAGTCGTCATAACGCGGACATCTTCAACATTGAATTTCACATTCTTTGTCAAGCCCTTATGATATACATAATAGTCAACGGTAATAAACTGACCTTTGACCGTGGAGGTTTGCAAAATATACAGTCCGTTTCCGGTACTGTCGCAAGCGGTAAGCCAAGCGGCAAGCTCTGCGTTTTGAGAGAATGCATATTTTGTATATCCGGTCGTATAGGAGATGTTGTAGCCCTCTTCCGCCAGCGTTTTACTGGTTTCGGTTGTTCCAATCTGCTCGGCGTAGGAGGTGAGATCAAAGCCAAGGAGCGGATCCACCTGCGAATAACGGTTTTGAATCTTACCGCTTTCCCAAATGTTTTGAGACATTGTAGGCTCCGGATAAGCAATGAATGCGTTACCCGTTGCAAAAATGTTCATCATATAGTCGTTATTCAAACGCTCCAGCGTAACCTTTTTGGTTGC
>CAYYCU010000010.1:0-6614 GCA_964470415.1 uncultured Ruminococcus sp. | reverse complement strand
TCTTCGGATCTGTAATAGCCATCGAATTTAAACTGGTTCAGCTTGAGGTACTGTGCCGTAAATTCTTCATCTTCGAAAAGGCTGTTAAAGCCCAATGCAACACTGCCGCGGTTCAGCTCGGAAATATCCTTGTAATGATAACCGAACACCGAGAAATCACTCAATGCGGAATAATCGCTGGGTGAAAAAGACCAATAATGTGCCAGCATGGAAACGCACTCTTCGTAAGTGGCGTCAATCGGCACGGCGGTAGCGGAAGCTTCCTTGGAAACCAAATCCAAAAATGCGTAAACATATTCGTTGTGGAAACCGTCAATCGAGCCGGTTTTAATACAACTGTGCATGGAATAGCGATCCATCAACTCTTTATCCATCAGCATATAGGTATATTCGCCAATGGTACGGTTGTTTGGAATTGCATAAGTCGAGCCGTTCACCTGTGCCGCGGAAAGCAACGTAGAGGAAACATACTCTTTGATTTTCTTGGAAGAAACGGAAAGCTCCGTATCCAAAGAAGCAAGCCAGCCGTTATTGATAAAATCAATATACATATCCTCGCCGCTGATGTAAACAATATCCACTTGATTGGGCTCTGGATCCGGATAAATGATAACGGACATACCCAAATCATCGGTACCGATTTCATCGGTTTCAACGGTTTCGTCCTCTTTTTTATTGTTCTTATCCGTTTCATCGCCTTCGGTAGCCGTTGTTTCGGCAGCAATCTGCTCTTCGCGCGCTTTAATTACTTTTTCCAGCTCACTGCGATACTTATCTTCGGTTAAGAACGTAATCACCAGCTCGGTTTTGAATTTAGAGCGCGTAATTTTATTCAGCTCTTCGGTTACGGAAAGTGCGGTCGCTTCCGAAATTTCTTCCTCGGAAACAATCCACATCGTCAGTGTTTTTGCGGTTTCGGACGCCGCTTGTGAAATTTCATCTTCCACTTCATCATCGGTCTTGCCGGAGCAAGCTGTCAAAATTGCGGAAAGCGACATGACCAGGCACAAAACCAAACACATCAGTCTTTTTTTCATGCTGTATCCTCCCAAAATTCAGGTGCTCCGCCAAAAAATCGGCAGAGAATCCCTAATATCTATACTTCTACATTTTACACTATTTTCGGAAATCTGTCAAGTGAATTTTTTGTGACTGTTTTGTAATCACAGACACAAATTTTCATTTTTAAGATTTTACGTGCATTCAAAAGCAACGCAATGCACAAATTAAAACTTTTATTTTTTGTGATTGCGCTGTTTTTTTCGTCAGCTTAAACATAAAAACATTCGTTTTTTTGTTTAAACAAAACAAACATTTAAATTCGATATTTTTATTCCATAAATCCTTTTAAATGTCTTGCACGGCTTGGATGGCGTAATTTTCTGAGCGCCTTTGCCTCAATTTGACGAATACGCTCACGGGTAATATCAAACTCTTTTCCCACCTCTTCCAACGTTCTGGTTCTTCCGTCGTAAAGGCCGAAGCGCAGCTTAATAACGTGTTCTTCTCTGGGCGTCAGCGTATGGAGCTGCTTTTCCAATTCCTCGCGCAAAATATTGGTAGAGGTTGCCTCCGCGGGAGACGGGGTATCGTCATCCGGAATAAAATCTCCGAGATGACTGTCTTCTTCTTCTCCGATTGGCGTTTCAAGAGAGACCGGATCTTGCGCAATCTTCATAATTTCGCGCACCTTCTCGGCGCTCATGCCCATTTTTTCTCCGATTTCCTCTGCGGTTGCTTCTCTGCCCAATTCCTGTAACATCTGGCGAGAATACCGAGAAACCTTGTGAATGGTTTCCACCATATGCACGGGAATGCGAATGGTACGCGCTTGATCGGCTATGGCACGCGTAATGGCTTGGCGAATCCACCAAGTCGCATACGTGGAAAATTTGTAGCCCTTTGTATAATCAAACTTATCCACCGCTTTCATAAGTCCCAAATTGCCTTCTTGAATCAAATCCAAAAAGAACAAGCCGCGTCCGACATAACGCTTTGCAATGCTGACAACCAAACGCAGGTTGGCTTCCACCAATTCTGTTTTTGCGTCTTGGTCGCCTGCCATCATACGCTCTGCCAACTGCTTTTCGCGATCGGTGGTAAGCAGCGGAACCTGACCGATTTCCTTCAGATAAAGACGTACGGGATCGTCAATGGCAAGCCCCTCCTGCTCCAGGATTTGCTCCATATTTTCACCCGCGCCGAATTTTTCGACTTCGCTCTCGATTTCGCTCATTTCCTCGCTGGAAATATCATGGTCATCAAAGGAAATTCCGTTGTCCTCAAATTGCTCGTAGAGTTTATCAATGCTGTCCGCATCAAAATCCATTTCCTCAATTGCTTCATCCAAATCACTGGCCGAAAGCTTTCCTTTTTTGCCTTTTTCTATCAAGCTCTCCAATTTGCGCTTTTTATCGGTTTCGTTCTTTTCGTTTTCCGCCTGCCCGTCCTCGGCCGCCTCGTCCGTCAAAAATGTACTTTCTTCAACCTCGTTCACATTCATATTCTCTTTCATTCGTTATCAGCCTTTCCTTTATGTAATTTTGCCTGTTTTTCACGCAGATAGGCAAGCCTTTGGGTGATGTCCTGCCCCTGCACTTCTTTGTTTCTTTTTTCATCCTTCAACGTCTGCACGGCAGAGCGAAACACATCGGGACCGTTTTGCGAGAGTTGCCGGCGCATCATCTCGGCTTTTTCGATTCTCCCCATTTCATCCGGGGAAAATTCCATGCCCAACAGCTCATACCGAAATCCGCCTTCGTTTTCATGCAGACGCATAACCGCGGAAAACACACGGCGGTGAAAATCGGTAACGAAATCATGCTCCGAAAGAGGAATTTCTCCGGACTGTACCGCGTTTCGGTATTCTTCAAACATCAAAAGGAGCCCCAAAACGCTTTCCTCCGCCGATGCCGCGCGCGGATTTTTGACCGAATCGGGATTGATACGGTCTCCGAAATTTTTTACGGAAGCCGCCGCTTCGCGACTTTGCTTGGCCGCCTGCACCCGCTTTTGCTTATACCGTATGTGTTCCACCGAATTTTTCAGAACTTCCGGCGGCAAGGCAAGCAAATCGGCGGCTTGCGCAATATAGACTTCCCGCTCAACGGCAGACCAATATTCGGCAATCAAGGTGCAAATTTCATCGGACGCCTTGATTTTATCCGTGCCGAGTTTTAAATCGTATTTGGACAAAATGCGCTCGGATTTATAGTCAAAGCCTGTCCGACTGGCTTCCAAAACCTGCCGAAACCGCTCCGCACCGAAGCGGCGGATGTATTCATCCGGATCCTTTGCACCGGTCATTTTTAAAACGCGAACATCCATTCCAACCTCGCCCAACAACCGCATTGCCTTGTTGGCGGCGTTTTGCCCCGCTTCATCGGAATCGTAGGATATAATCACTTTTTTCGTATATTTTGAAAAAATACGTGCATGCTCCGGCGTAATTGCCGTACCGAGTGTTGCCACAGCAAACTCAAAGCCCGCCGCGTGCAAAGCAATGACATCCATATAGCCCTCGCACAGCACCATTTTTTCGGAACAGCAATTTTTTGCAAAATTCAATGCAAACAACTGCTTACTCTTTTTAAATGCCGGTGTATCCGAGGAGTTTAAGTATTTGGGCTTGGAATCATCCAATACACGCCCGCCAAATGCCACCACATTGCCGGACGGATCGATAATCGGAAACATCACACGGTTGCGAAAATAATCATATGTCCGCCCGTTTTTCTTGCTCCGTCCGCAAAGACAAGCCGCGACCAGCTCCTCATCGGTATATCCCAAACGGTGCATATGGTCGGTTAAAAGTCCTGCGCTGTTTGGCGCAAAGCCCAAGCCAAAATGCTTTATCGTTGCCGGCGAAAGTCCCCGCTCGGTATGAAAATAACGCATGCCCGCCTCGCCGATTGCAGAATCGAACAGGCAGGAGCGAAAAAACTTTGCCGCTTCCAAATTCATTTCCAGCACGCGCTTGCGGGAAACTCCTTGATTTACGGCGGCGTTTTCACTTTCTTTGGGAAGCGGAATGCCCGCACGGTTGGCAAGATATTCCACCGCATCCAAAAAGTCCAAATTTTCCGCTTTTTGAACAAATGTAATGGCAGTGCCTCCTGCGTGGCAACCGAAGCAGAAAAACATCTTTTTGGTTGGGGAAACCGAAAAGGACGGCGTCTTTTCGCTGTGAAAGGGACAGCGCCCCATCAAATTGGAGCCGCTTCGTTTTAACTCCACGTAACGGCCGATCAGTTCCTCAATATCGGTTCGATCCACAACCTCCTGAATAAAGTTTTCGGAAAATTTCATAATTTATTTATCCTTAAAATTTCATCTTTCAAAATCCGTTTTTCAAACATCAATTGCTCCACACGCGCGGAATAAACAAATCCTTGTAAGTTTCAATTGCGTAACGATCCGTCATACCCGAAATAAAATCGCATGCGCAGCGCTTTACGCCGTCACGCTCTATGTTGTTGCGATAGAGTGTAGGCATTTCCTCCGGATGCTGAACAAAATGATGAAACAACTGTGCCAACAGCTCCTTGGCGCGTCCGTCCTGCGCCTTGGCAACCGAATTGGTATATACCGCCTCAAACATAAATGCACGCAAACGGTCCGTTGCATCTTGAATTTCCGGCGTCATGGAAATTTTATTTTGATCGGTGCTTGCCAAAATAACGGAATTCACCATGGTATTGATGCGCTTGCTGTGCGTCTCTCCCAAAAGCTCCCGCAAATCCTTTGGAATATCCTCTGCGGACAGAATGCCGGCGCGGCAGGCATCATCGATGTCATGATTGATGTAGGCAATACGGTCTGCAAATTTCACAATGACACCCTCCAGTGTGGATGCCATGCATTTGCCGGTATGGTTGACAATTCCGTCACGAACCTCCCATGTCAAATTCAAACCTTTTCCGTTGTTTTCCAATAATTCCACAACGCGCAGGCTTTGCCTGTAATGCGTAAAATCTTTGGAAAACAACTCTTGCATCGCATCTTCCCCGGAATGTCCGAACGGCGTATGCCCCAAATCGTGTCCGAGCGCCGCCGCCTCGGTTAAATCCTCATTCAGGCGCAATGCGCGTGCAATGATACGGGCAATTTGGGTAACCTCTAGGGTGTGCGTCAGACGTGTGCGGTAATGGTCTCCCGTAGGCGCCAGAAAGACTTGCGTTTTGTTCATCAGACGCCGAAAAGATTGAGAATGAATAATCCGGTCGCGGTCGCGCTGAAACTCCGTGCGCATATCACACGGAACATACGGATAATCCCTTCCCCGCGTATTTGCCGTTAAAAAGGCATACGGGGAGAGCGTGTTTTTTTCCCGTTCCAAAAACATTTCACAAACAGTAGACATCGCAATCCTCCGCAAAAAACAATCTTTACATTACTAATATACGCAAAAAAAATCAAAAACACTTTTTTTCGTACTTTTTTCTCGAAAAATTATTTTAAACCGTCAAAAAAGCGCGTTTTTTCTTTCCAAATAAAATTTGAAAGACGGCATCAAAAGCGCCGCTTATTTTGTCCAACCCTCTCCGTTGATTTCGTGCGCCTTATAAACCGTAACAAAAGCGCCTCTGTCCCAACGCTTGATAATATGCATCATCTCCGCGTATTGACTCATGGTGAAGGACACCATCACCATCTTTTTCCCTTGTTTGGTATATCCGCCCGTAACATCAAAAATGGTACTGGAGCGATCCAATTTTTCAATCACCTCTTGGGTAATTTCATCGTAACGGTCGGTTACAATCTGTGCCACCAGTGCACGGCTGCCGTCCAAAAAGACCTTGTCAATCACAAACGCGGTTATCATTGCCGAAATGACGCCGAGCAAGGAAAGCAACAAATCTTTAAAGACAAAAATTCCGAACAAAATAATAGACGCATCCACCGCAAAGATGACAACCGAGCTTTTGATTCTTTTAAAAATTTTGCAAATTGTAAAGGCAATAATATCCACGCCGCCCGTGGAGCCGCCGCCCAAAAACGTGACGGCACAGCCAGTTCCCACCAAGGCGCCGCCAACAATGGCGGAAATAATCAAGGCCAGCTCTGGGTGAGTAGTCTCCTGCAAATAAAACACGCCGCCCAATACATTCGGATCCGGCAAACGCAAGAAGAGCGAAATTCCGATTGGA
The DNA here is from genome assembly GCA_964470415.1 of uncultured Ruminococcus sp. GTDB lineage: Bacteria > Bacillota > Clostridia > Oscillospirales > CAG-272 > UMGS1865. The sequence goes on along the minus strand of CAYYCU010000010.1, from coordinate 465 downwards.
TAGACAATGGAGGAAATCAGCGTTTTCATGGCAAAATCTCTTCCCAAAACAATCAAACCGATAAAAAAGAGTATCCATGTCAAAATTGTAATGATGAAATCAATGCTCAAAAATTCAAACGGAAGGACTGCGTCAACCAAAATGGCAAGACCGGATACACCGCCAACCACCATATCAAACGGGAGAATAAAAATGGCTGTGCCAAATGCCAAAATCAGCGTTCCGGCAATGATAAGCAAAATACTGTTGACGGTTTTAATCAAATCAAATTTGTTTATTTTCATGTTTTTCTCCAAAAAATAATGATAATTGATTTTTGTAATATTATTATACCAAATTTGCCAACATTTTTCAACAATTTTCAAAAAGCTTTTTTAAAACAAGAAAATAAAACTTGCAAAAAAGAACCGCCCCGCGTTTGAACGCTGTTTGGACAAAAAAATCCCCTGCGGGCGCGCTCGGTTG
>CAYYCU010000009.1:12265-20394 GCA_964470415.1 uncultured Ruminococcus sp. | reverse complement strand
GAATAATGCGAGGGTTCCCGGACCGGAATGTGTACCGATAACAGGACCGACATAATTGATTTCAATGTGTTGGATACCGAATTCTGCACGTATCAGGTCGGCCAAATAGTTGGCGTCTTCCACGCAATCTCCGTGGCTGATAAACACGGTTTCGTTTTGGTTGGGGAGTATTGTTTGCTTCATTTTATCGAGCATCGCGTGGATAGATGCTTTTCTGCCGCGTGCGGTCGCAACCTTGACCAATCTGCCCTCGTTATCCACGTGCATAACAGGTTTCATATTCAAGAGTGTTCCCGCAACTGCGGTTGCAGTGTTGATGCGTCCTCCGCGCTTTAAAAAGAACAGATCGTTTACAGTGAACCAGTGGCACAGATGTAATTTGTTCTGTTCCGCAAACGCTTTTACGGCTTCAATATCTGCTCCGCTTTCTTTTTGTTTGCAGGCCAGAAAGACCAAAAGTCCCTGCCCCATAGAAGCGCAAAGTGTATCCACGGTGTAGATCTTTCTGCTTGGATATTTTACGCTTAAATCTTCTGCGGCAATTTTTGCGGCACTGTAAGTCCCGCTCAATGCAGAAGAAAAACCGAGATAAAGAATATCCTTTCCTTCTTGCAAAACGCTTTCAAAAGCCGTTAGACACTGTTCAATGCTGACAGCCGAGGTTGTCAGTTCTTTTTTGCTTCGAAGCTTTTCATAGATTTGTTTGGGATCTGCCCGGTCGTTTGGGAACGTTCCTTCCCCCGCAATGATGACTTCCAGCTGGACTATTTTGAGACCGAGTTTTTCAATGGTTTGGTGAGGCAGATCTACGCAGGAATCTGTAAAAATTACGTAATTATTCATAACAGACGTTTGTTTCCCTTTCTTGCCCAAAAAGCTGCAAGATACGACAAGATGTAGTTTTCAATACCATTATAAATGATACTTTACGGTTTGTCAATGCTTTTGGAGGATTTTGCTGTATTTTGCATAGAAAAAGTTAGCGGTGCAATGATGGAGGAACTATCTTTTTTCAGATGTTTTGCTTCATCATGCCCGTTGGAAATGATTAAAATATTTTGATATAATTTTTCCAATGTAGCATAAAATGCGGCAAGCTCTTCGAGGCTGATACCTTGGCTGACTTGCTCCTGTATTTTTTTGGCTTCGGCTCCGATTTGCGAAGCCATTTCTTTTCCTTTTTCGGTTAACAGAATGCGCGCGTTGTAATTTTTTCGCTTTTCATGCAAATCTTCTTGCAATTGAATATAGCCGTTTTTGCGCAAATGTTCCGTTTCGCGGGATACAAGGGAACGGGAAACCTTTATTTTTGCGGCAAGCTCCGTGGCGGTGAGGCCGTTCGGATGAGAAGAAAGCTCATATATCCAAAAAAGCTGTACATTTTTTACATTGAATTTGGCGCTGAAATCAAATTTTAACCGTTGGATTTTTTTGTGGATACCGTCTATAAAAAAAGAAAAAACGTAAAATCTTTCGGCAAGCATGCTTTTTCTTTGCTATCCTCTCATATTATTTTACGGCATTGATTTTCTTTGACCTCAATTATTATAGCACATGCATGTTCACTTGTCAACATTTTTGCGGTTTTTTTCAAAAGAATGTGCTCAACCGCCATGAAAACATTCGATAACGGTTGAGCAAAAAATGATTTTTGCAAACAGATGCAATTGCTTTTAAGTCGTTTTTTCCGACTGCAAGGGTTCGGTAATGCAGATTTCGCGGATATCGGCGCCAAGCTTTTGGAGCTTGCCGACAATATCGTCATAACCGCGTTGAATATAATGAATTCCGCCGATTTCCGTGACGCCTTCCGCCGCAAGTCCTGCAATCACAAGCGCTGCGCCTGCGCGCAAATCCATGGCTTCCACAGGGGCGCCGGTCAGCTTTCCGGTTCCGACAAATGTGGCGGTACGGCCTTCCAAAATAACGGTTGCTCCCATTTTTCTAAGTTCGTTTACATAGCGGAAACGGTTTTCCCAAATGCCCTCCTGAATGCAACTCAACCCATCGGTCAAGCAAAGAAGCGGGGCAAATTGCGGGTGCATATCGGTTGGAAAGCCGGGATAGGGCAGTGTTTTGATGTTGACGGTACGCAACGCGTTGGTTCCTTTTACAATGATGATGTCGTCTTGCTCTTCTACCTCAACGCCCATTTCGCACAGCTTTGCGGTAATGGTTTCCACATGCTTGGGGATAACGGCATGAATGCGGACGCATCCGCCGGTTACGGCGGCGGCAACCATGTATGTTCCGGCTTCTATCATATCCGGAATAATGGCGTAGGTACAGCCGTGCAGCTCTTTGACGCCGTGAACCTTGATGACTGTGGTTCCCGCGCCCGTAATATTGGCACCGCATGAATTGAGAAAGTTTGCCAAATCAACGATGTGCGGCTCTCTTGCGGCATTGTCAATGACGGTTGTTCCCTCGGCAAGAACCGCCGCGAGGATGATGTTGACGGTGGCACCGACCGAAGCAATATCAAAATATACCGAGCTTCCGTGCAACGGTCCTTCGGTGCAAAGGTTGATGTAGCCGTTGTCGGTGGAGACCGTTGCGCCCAGTGCCTCAAAGCCTTTCATATGTTGATCCAATGGGCGCGGTGCGCCAAAATCGCAACCGCCCGGCCAGCCGACCGATGCTTTTCCAAAGCGTCCGAGCTCGGCACCCAACAAATAGGTGGAACCGCGCAACTTTCGTACCAGCTCATAAGGGGAGGAGCCGGGGCAAAGTTCCGCCGTGTCAATGCGCACCTGCCCGTTTCCGGTTGTTTCGATTTTGGCACCCATTTGCCGCAAAATTTCCAAGGAAGCGGAAATATCGCTTACATCGGGAATGTTTTCCAATACACATTCACCGCGCACCAAAATGGAGGCAAACAGAATCGGCAATGCGGCGTTTTTCATTCCGCTGATTGAGATGTCTCCGTGGAGGGGCTTTCCACCGCGAATCAGAATTTTTTTGGTCATAATATACCCATGGGAAACGGCGGAAGCACGCTTCCTCTCCTTTGCTGTTTAATCATACTGTTGATAACGTTTTTTGCTTTTGAGGACTTTTTCGGTATTTCGAAGCACGCCGACTTCTGTCGGCTTTACGCGTTTATTCTACCATGAAATAAAAATGTATGCTTACGCAAACATTTTAGCGAAGCCGTCAATAACGAAGCCGCGCAAGGCGCGGACGGGGCGGAGCCCGAAGGCTTGCGTTAGCAAGGCTTCACTGAAGTTATTATACCATGAAGCAAAAATGTGTGCTTGCACGGACATTTTTGCGAAGCCGTCAATAACGAAGCCGCGCAAAGCGCGGGAAGGCGAAGCCCGAAGGCTTGCGTTAGCAAGACTTCACTGAAGTTATTATAACACAAATCCAAACAAAAGGAAACTGTTTTTCGCAAATAAAAAAGAAAAATGAACAATGTTTCTGCTTACAGTGTATGCCGAGGCAGAATCATGCGTGCAAAATCAGTCGAAATACGGTTTAAAATAAGCCACGGCTAAATCGACCACCATGTTGTAGCTACGCGTTCCCTCCGAGGCGCCCTGACTTTGCAAATAGGAGTTGTTGGTGGCTTCGCTGATGTCGGCCGCAACGTTGTCTCTGTATTTTTCAAAGAACAGACTGTATGCAATTTCTTCGGCTTTTACACCGCTTGGCAAACCTTCATAAGCTTGTAAATAAAGCGATCGGTTGGCAGAATGCAATGCGGATGCCACATATTCGTAAACATTCAAATAGGCGCTGTAACGGATATACGGATCATCGGATTCCATGCAAACCAAAAAAGCAATAAAATTGGCTTCGTCCTCGCGCGCAATTCCGCGTTGATGTGCCAGCTCGTGTGCGGCGGTGTAGGGAATCGTATAATCCGGGAAATTGACATTGATATTGGCTTCCCCCGTAAAAAAGGTATATACGCCGGTAATATGGGTATAAGACATGGGTTCGCTGAGCATGACGGGCTTTACTTGACTGTAAAAAGTGTCCATAAAATCGTATTTTTGGCAAAAGGAATCGTAGGCATCGAGAAGCTTACGGTTCATTTCCGTGTAAGAATAGGGCATAAGGGAGGTGCCGTCCTCCAAAAAAACAATCTCATCGGAGAGCGCGGTGAGTTCCTCGGAGAGCAATTCCGCCGTTTGATAAAGCTCTTCGGCGCTGCTTTTTTCACGCTTTAAATTCAGCTTTTGGTCTAACGTGCTTCCGTAATAGCCTGCCGCAAAATTCCATACAAAAATAATTCCGATGATGCAAACGCCGGAAAGAAGCATGCCCGCATAAACAAGCGCGGAGCGGTTGCTGTCACAAAAATGCTTGTAGCCGATTACGATGAGAAGCACGAAAAACAAAGGAATCAAAACAATCAAAAGCTCGGCGAACGAAAAAGGAAACCAACATGTTATCCAAGCGAAAATCCGTCTGCCAATCGGACTGACCGTACGGTTAAACCAATCGGCAAAGGCCGCGCTTTTGGTAAATGCAAAATAGAGCCCCGCACTGACCAAGGTTAGGATATAAACGGCAATACAAAAGCGCGGCAGTTTTTTTGAAGGAGTGGCAGTTTTTTCAAAATTCATAAGGAATCCTTTCCGATTTTTTCAAGACCTGCAATTTGTGGGAAGTATGCTTCTGTCAAATTGGAAAAATCTTTTGGCGGCGGAGCAAATAGCGTCAGTCGTTGACCGCTTGACGGATGCGGAAATGAGAGGGTGTATGCATGTAGGGCGTGCCGTGCAATCAGAGGGGAGGCGGTGCCGTAAAGGTCATCTCCCGTAATGGGATATCCGATGGATGCAAAATGGACGCGAAGCTGATGGGTACGTCCCGTAATGGGGCGCGCTTCCACCAGTGTGTGGCCGTTTTGTACGGAAAGCACGCGATATGCGGTTTTTGAAGGCGCGGCGTCCGGCGCATCGGGCGCGCAAACTTCACGCACAATAATGCTTTGCGCGGTGCGATGCAGGCAAGCGTTGATGATACCGTCTGTCTCACGCATTTCTCCGTCCAATACGGCAAGATAGCTCTTTTGAATTTTGTTCGCTTTCATCCAATCGGAGAGCTTGCCGGCAGACGGTCGGTTGCGTGCAACCAACAGCAAGCCGCTGGTGTTGCGGTCTAACCGATTAATGGGGCGAAAAACAAACGGAATGCCATTTTGTCGGTAGCGAAAAGCAAGTGCGTTGGCAACGGTGTCCGTATAGTGCCCGTGAGAGGGATGCGTTGGCATACCGGCAGGCTTGCAGGGAACAACCAAATCATCGTCCTCATACAAAATTTCAATGGGAAGCGAAACCGGAGCAATGTCGGCGGAAACGGTATCATTGGTTGCAAGCGTTAGCACATCTCCGGTTTTTAGGACGTAGCGGACCGTGCGTTGTACGCCGTTGACCGTCATTCCGTTTGGAAGATATTTGAGGTGCTTGACAAGCTTTGAGGAAAAACCGAGCGTCTGCCGTAAAAATTGCAACAGAAGCAGTCCGTCATATTCTTTTAAAATTACGATTTGCATGATAAGCTTCCTCTATTCGTATTCTAATTAAAATTATATCATTATTTTTTGTTTAATACAAGAAGATTTTGTGACAGAATTGAAATAATTATGAATTGTAGCAAAGAGATCTTGCAAAACGGTATTTTTTTTGATAAAATAATAAAAAGAATGATAAAAACGGAGAGATACAAATGCTTATGAATTGGAAAAGAACGGTTGCCTTTTTACTGATATTGGGATTGCTGTGCGCAATGCTTGCTTCTTGCCGAAACGATTCCGCCGACGGAGACGGCGCGGAGCCGATTCTTCCGGAGACCTTGGAACCGATTGCATCCGAAAGGACAACCGATTATACGGCGGATTCGGAGCTGACGGAAAAAGTGGCGCGCTTGCGGGCAAGTTTTTCCGACTTTCGGGAAACACCTGCCGAGCAATTTACATTTTCAGCGGATGACGGCAAGGTAACGGTAACGGGCTATACGGGAACGGATACCGCGGTGCGAATTCCCGCAGAGATAAACGGTTTTCCAGTTGTTGCAATCGGAGATGGTGCTTTTTCACAACATACCGCGCTTGAAAAACTGTATATTCCGGACAGCGTTTGCACACTGGGAGAGGGTATCTTGACCGATTGCCATGCTTTGCAGGCTTTGCGTACGCCGCTCCTCGGAGCAAACGAACAGGCGGCACAGTATTTGGGCTTTTTGTTCGGCGCGACTTCCTATACGGATAATCCGCGCGATGTTCCCGCAACGCTTTCCTATCTTGAAATCGGCGGGAACGCGGAGACACTTGCCGATTTTGCGCTCTTTGATTGCAATGATTTGCTTTGCGTCTCCTTGCCCTCGCAAATGAAGACCTTGGGTGTGTATTCCATGTATCAATGCAGTCGGTTGTTGGCGGTGAACACGGAGCATTTGACGGAGGTGAAGGAGCATGCCTTGGATACTTGCTCCTCTTTGACGCGGTTGGAGTTCGGTACGGATTTAACACGGATCGGCATTGGCGCATTGGAGGGCTGTAAGGAAATACGCACGTTGATTTTGCCCTTTGTTGGCGAAACGCCGACCGAAAATAACTATCTCGGTTATTTGTTCGGGGCCGAAACACAGGACTTTTCCAAAGGATATTATCCGACCTACCTGTCAAAAGTGGAGCTGTTATCGGGCTGTACACGGCTCGGCGCCTATGCCTTTTATGAATGCGAAACCTTGTCGGAGGTCATCCTGCCCCAAACTTTGACGTCAATCGGCGTTCGCGCGTTTGCCGGATGTAAGCGTTTACCAAAAATTGAAATTCCGGCATCGGTAGAAGAAATCAGAGAAAATTGCTTTTTTGGCTGTGTGGCGCTTCAATCGGTTTCCTTTGGGCAGGACGCGGCGCTTTCCTCTGTCGGAATCAATGCGTTTTATTATTGCACGGCGCTGACATCCGTCCGATTGCCTGCCGGGCTGACCGTGTTGCCGTCTTCCTGCTTTGCGGGATGTGTATCGCTGACCGATGCGGATCTCGGCGGTGTTGAGACGGTAGGTAAAAATGCCTTTCGCCACTGTACCGCTTTGACAAACCTTACGGTAAAAGAAGATGCCTTTTTTGAAGAAGGTAACACCTGCGCGACTGCATTGCTGACCGCTCGGTAAAAAATAAATTCCATTTCAAAATGCGGCAAGTAGTCGGTTTGCTACTTGCCGCATTTTGATGTTATATAGAGAATTGGTTTTATTTATTGATAATCACAATTCCGCTGGGGGCAATTCCGGTTTGCTCATAAACAATGGCGTTGATTTGTGCAAGCTGGGCAGGCTGAAGGGTATCGGCGCTGACAATGATACTTGCGCTGTCCCCGTTCAAAACCGCTACGCATTGCTCAAAGCCCTTTGCCATAATCAGCGATTCAATATTGGCTTCTTTTTGAATTTCTTCCGCAATGGCGGAAATGCCGGCAAGCGCTTCGGTTTTTGCCGCTTCGGAAGACTCGCTGTTGTCTACCACTGCCTGTAACACCTCAAGCGCTTCGTCCCGCGCTCTTTGGCGGCTGATTTGCGTTGCGGAAAAATAGGTATCGGTTGCATCGGCGGATGGGGTGTTGGAGCCATTGCTTCCGCTGTTGGAGCCCGTGCCATCGGAAATGTTTCCGCTCGGTGTGTCATAGCCGCCGTAGCCGTCTCCGTTTGCTGTTCCGGAGAAGAGTATCCAGTTCAGCAATACGGCGGCGCCGATTAAAAAGACCGAACAGGCAATGATGATATTTCGCCGACCGACCTTCATTACAATGGCTTTGAATTTGTTGACCTTTGGGATTTCGCTGAGCGCGGTAGTCTGATTTTTCATGAGTAATTCCTCCTGTGTTTTGTTTCGCTATAACATATGACGGCGCCACGCGGAATATGCAGACGGAAGCGAATTTGTGACACCTTTTTGAAAATTTTTAAGAAGTGGCTTTTGTAATATAGATGCGGTTGCTTGGAATATGAAACGTTGCGCAGAGCAATGCGGTCAGTTCGCGGCATACGGTTGTGTCATCGCCGCCGGGGCAGACAACCCCGATACCTGCAATTTCGGGCGCGGATCGGGAAAGAAAGAGCGCCGCTGCGTTCGCGCCGCTCCCGATGATGACGTATTCTTCGTTGCCGTTTAT
>CAYYCU010000009.1:9491-12165 GCA_964470415.1 uncultured Ruminococcus sp. | reverse complement strand
TTTCTTTGCTTTGTAAAAAAGGGAACATAATATCCTCCGTTTATTCAATGGCACTGACACATTCGCAACCGAGCAAATCGGAGACAAACGCTTCTATCTGCTTCGGATCCTTCCAAATTGCTTTTCCGGATAGGATAACGGTTACGCGTACGGGGGAAAGCGTACCATTTTCCTGTTTCCATTGTATGGTACAGCGCAGTTCTCCCGTTTCAACGGAGAATTGCGTCTCCAGCATTTGTGTCAGCATTTGTGTAAAATAGGTTGTGGATGCTTGATCCAGCGCCGCTTCCAGTTGATTGCGGTAAGCGTTCTCTTTCGGCAGTTCTATGCCGGGAATTTCTGCCGTGTTATTTCGAAACGATTGCAATTTTTCCACAACGCTCTGCAAAGGGACAATCAAAACGCAAACCAAAAACAGGGAAGTCAACAGCTTTATATATTTGGATATATCGGAGCCTTCTTTGTTTTGGGAAAGGATTCTGATGAGCGCGGTGATGAAAGACGCGGCAAGCAAGGTCACGAGATAAGATTGCAACGCGGTTGCCTCCTTTCCTCTATCCGATTGCCGAGGCACACTGTGCCAAAAGGGTTAATGACAACAGCAATACCGAGGAACAGATGCTGACTGCGGCAATTAAATAGCCCAACAGAGAAGCAAATTCATCGAGTAGCTTCTTCTCATTGTCACATCCCAGCATATCGGCGAGAGCGGCGGCAATTTGCCATGTCAAGCGCAACAAAAAAAGTTCTGTCAGCGTTGGGAGCAAGGTAAAAAGCAGGAGCAGAACGCCGCAAATTCCAACGGTTCCTCTTAAATATCCGATGCCGGCGCTGACGGTGCGCAAAAGCTCCGAGACCGATCCGCCCACGACCGGAATCAAATTTCCGGCTGCAAATTTTGCGCTTCGCATGGCAAGTGTATCGCTGTGCGCGCCAAGCAGGGTTTGGGCGCCCAGCATGGCAAGCAACAGCATCATTAAAAAAGCCAATGCCGTGGTATAATTCTTTTTCAGCGCAGAGAGAAGAGAACCCAATCGCAAAGAGGGATCCAATGCGCCGACCAAAGCAAACGCCATACAAAGTCCGCAAAACGGAACAACGGTTTTTCCGACCAATTCTTCAAGAACGATCATAAAAACGGACAGCCCGCTGGTGGACGCAACCGCCGTTGCAACGTTTCCGCCCATTGCGTAAAGGGTTCCCATTAGCGGCAGTGTTGCGGCGGTCATGGTGCGCAGCGCGGAAAAATAATCGGTTATGTTTTCGATACAGCGGTAGCTTTGCGCAAGCAAGGATAGCGTCACGACCAGTGTGGAGCAAAAAGCAAAAGCGTGTCCCAGCGTCTTGTTCCCAAATGCATTTTGCAATGCACGGCTCACCGCGGCAAGAAGCAAAATTCCGCAAACGGATGCCAAAATTTTAGCACAGTCCCCAATGCGTAAGCCGATTAAAGAGAGAACGGTTTGCAAAAGATAGGAAAAACCGCTCATTTCGTTAACGGCATCTCCAACCGTGCCGCTGTCATCGGAAAACAGTCCGTCCGGCAGCAATTCCAATATATCCTTTGGAATGCTTTCCAAAAAGTCGGTGTATTCTTCCGGCATGGTTTCGGCAAACGAATCGGTTTCGCTTTCCGCGGCAATTGGAAAACACAGAAGCGAAACAAGCAACAAAAACCACAAAACCGGCAATCCGTAAAATATCCGTTTTTTCATCATGATGATTTCAGCTTCCCAAAGAGAGCAAATTTTGTGCGGCGGTCAAAATTTCATTCATCAAAGGCAGACACAAAAGCAAGATTTCAATTTTTCCGGTTAATTCCACGCCCGCGGCGGCCCCGCTTTCCCCGCATTCACGGCAAATATCGGCACAGATTTGCGTTAATATTGCAATGCCGAGCGCCTTCATCAAAATGACAGCATACGCCGAGACGCCGCCCGATTCCGTCAGTGTATTAATATAAGAAACCAAAGGCGCGGCGGCGCTGACGGCGGCAATTCCGAACAGAACCGTAACGGCAAGCCGAAGCAAGGGCAACAGGTCGGATTTCCATTGCTTTACAATCATGGCGGCGGCGGTACCCGTAATGGCAAGCATACAAAATTTTAAGCCGGTCATATTCTCTCCTACATACCGAATACCGAGGCAATCAAATCAAACAGGTCTCCTATTTCGTTAATTAAAAGCATGAGAGCCACAAGCATGCCCGCAATGGTAACGAACATTGCCTGTTCGTCTCTTCCGCTTTTTGTGAGAATTTGCGAGGCGACCGCAACCAAGATTCCGATTCCGGCAATTTTAACAATCAGAGAAATATCCATATTCTGTTCCTCCGTTTTTTGACACATAATTGATTTTACCAAAAAAGAATGGCAATACCGATAGATGAGCAAAGGCAGAGCGTGATGCACAGTTTGACGCGGCCGGGAAGCTCTTTTGCAATTTTTTCGCGCTGTACACGCAACAATTCCATATAATAGTCACAGCGTTTTACCTGCTCTTCACGGTAGCTGGTGCCCATTTCGCGCGCCATGGAATCCAAAAGCCGTTGGCTTTCCGGTGTCAGCCAAAGCGAAGAAGCCCGCAACAAAGACGGGAGCGTAGGCTTTTGCACCGACCGCATGCATGCGTGCAAAAGCGTTTTGTCGGCAGAAGCCAAAATTTCATCAATCGG
>CAYYCU010000009.1:6475-9391 GCA_964470415.1 uncultured Ruminococcus sp. | reverse complement strand
CACCCGGCGGCGGACAGAATTGCTTTGGCATCACGGCTGTCACCGATTTCATCGCAGACAATCAGTTGTGCGCCGAGTGTGCGAACGGCAATTTCAATGCCCTCCTGTCTCGGATAGCCGATAAGGATGTCCAGCAGGAGGTTGCACCCGTCCAATGTATAGCAAAGCTCTTCGCGTGTATCGATCGCAACCGTGCGCAACCCGACCGCGGGCGAGGCGGCTTCTTTGGCAACTGCGCGGAGCAGGGTGGTCTTTCCGACACCGGGCGGGGCATAAATCAAAACGCCGCGCAATCCGTTTGCACGGCGCAGGTGCGAAATGACGGTGGCGGCGCTGACTTCCGCTTTCTGCGGGATGCGTATCATCAGCCCCGAAACCGAATTGACGCCGATGATTCGTCCGTCCTCTATGGCGGCGCTTCCCGCAACGCCCACGCGAATGCCGTCCTGCATACAAAGATACCCTTGGCAGATGCTTTGGCTGAAAGCATAAAGCGAACCGCCGCACATTTTTTGCAAAATATTTTGCATATCACTGTCCGAAAGAATGATTCCCGTACTGTAATTGCGTCCTCCCGCGCTTACCGTTGCAATTCGCTTGCTGTGCAGGCGGATTTCTTCTATCCGCTCGGCACCGCACCGTTCTGCCGCATCGCACAAATGCGGCGGCAAAATTCTTGTCAGCGGCGCAGGCAGCACGGGCGGAGGACGGGATATTTTAATGGTTTGCATGATACTCCCTCCGTTTCCTATTATACTGTATGTACGGATGAATAAAAATAGAACCTTTTTTTGTCGGTTGCATAGACTGATAGCAAAAAACGGGGAGGTTTTGTGATGAAAATACGCACAACGGGAGAAGATGCATATTTTGCCGCTGCCAACAGTGCGACCGGTTTTTACAGCTTTTATTCGCAATGCTTCGATGCTTCGCGCATAGAGCATGTTTACGCGGTAAAAGGCGGACCGGGAACCGGGAAAAGCCGCTTTTTACGCGATGTTGCGGAATACGCGGAAAGGCAAGAATGGAAGAGCGAATATATTTACTGCTCCTCGGATCCCGATTCCTTGGACGGCGTCATTTTAACGGGACGGGAGCATTGCATTGCACTTTTGGATGCAACGGCGCCGCACGTATATGAGCCGATGTACCCCGGCGTGCGGGAGGATATTGTCAATTTGGGTGCCTTTTGGGACAAAGAACGGTTGGAATCAATATCCTCTTCGGTTGTGGATTTGAATACGCAAAAAAGCGCGGCATACCGGCAGGCATACCGCTATTTGGCAAGCGTGGGGAACCTGATGCATACGCGGGATGAATTGGTTGCGCCTTTTATCAAGCAGAAGGCGGTACGTAAGTTTGCTATGCATTTAATCGGCGGGATTCCGGACGGAAACGGTTATTCGCTTTCTCCCGCGCTGATTCATTCGGTTGGCATGCAGGGAGAAGTCGGTTTTGATACGTATTTTGCAAAGGCCGAAAAAATTTATCTTTTGGAAGACTGCCGCGGGTGCGCACAGTATTTGTTGGCGGAGCTGGGGGAATTGGCTGTAAAAAAGAAGTTGGCGGTCCGTGTTTCTTATGATCCGATTTTGCCGGAAAAAATCGACGGTTTGTTTTTATGCGAAAGCGGGACGGCGTTTGTTTTGGACCGTACGGGCACATGTGCCTATCCGCACAAATGCATCGGAACCCGGCGCTTTGTGGAGACCGCGCGAATGAAGCCGATACGCAGAGAACTGAATTTTTGCGAGAGAATGCGGCGCTTGATGTTAGACGGTGCGATTGAGCGGTTGGAAAAGGCGAAAGAGATTCATTTTCAGCTGGAATCCGTTTATATGTCGGCAATGGATTTTCAAGCAAAGGAGCTTTTTACCCAAAATTTTTGCCGTTCGCTTTTCGGGTTGCAAAATTCATAAAAATGTGCTAAAATAGAAAAGGTAAAAAGAAAGGAAGAAAGCAATGAAGGTGGTTTTATTTTCGCTCAACGGCTCTTGGGTACATTCCTGCTTGGCGTTGCGTTGCTTGCGCACCCCGCTGGAACGGGCGGGCTTTGAGACGGTTTTGTTGGAAAATACATTGCGCGACCGTTCGGCGCATGTATTGGAACGCTTGGTTCGGGAACATGCGGATATTTACGGCTTTTCCTGTTACATTTGGAATTTGGAAGAAATGCTGCATTTGGGAGAAGCTCTGCATGAGGTTTTGCCGCAGGCAAAGATTGTTTTGGGCGGACCGGAAGTATCCTTTGCAACGGAACGCTTTGACGGCATGCCGTGGATTGATGCCATTATTTGCGGAGAGGGAGAGGAGGCTTTTCCGGCACTTTGCAAAAAAATGCAATGCGGGGAAGTGTATCATCGCATTATAGAAGCGGGCATGGCAGACGTCATGCATGATGAGGGGATTTTATACCGAAACGGTGAAGAAACGGGCGGTATTTTATATTATGAATCCTCGCGCGGCTGTCCGTATTCCTGCGCGTACTGTCTTTCCTCGGCAACCAAAGGGGTAAGGCTGAAAAGCGTTGCGCAAACGGTTGCCGATTTGGAGGCTTTTGAAAATTTGCGTGCGGATTGCAAGATTATCAAATTTGTGGATCGAACCTTTAATGCCGATGTTGAACGTGCAAACGAGATTTGGCGTGCGCTGTTGGACGCGCGTTTTACCAAACACTATCATTTCGAGGTGTGTGCCTCCTTGCTGAATGAAGAAAGCTTTTCGATTCTTTCCCAATTTCCAAAAGGCAAAATTCAGTTGGAATTCGGTTTGCAAAGTACCAACGAGGAGACATTGGCTGCCTCTTCGCGCCATATCCGTCCGCGGCAGGTTGTGGACGCCGTACGCCGAATTCATGAAATGGGAAATATTCACGTTCATCTTGATTTGATTGCCGGACTGCCGTATGAGACGTAT
>CAYYCU010000009.1:1262-6375 GCA_964470415.1 uncultured Ruminococcus sp. | reverse complement strand
GGGAAATATTCACGTTCATCTTGATTTGATTGCCGGACTGCCGTATGAGACGTATGCGCGCTTTGCCCAATCTTTTGACGATGCATACGGTTGTTGCGATTTGCTTCAGCTCGGCTTTTTAAAATTGCTTTACGGTACAAAATTGCGTGAACAAAAGGAAGAATACGGGTACAAATGCTTGCCGTCACCGCCATATACGGTTTTGGAGAACAAATGGATTTCCTACGAAGAACTTCAAAGACTTGCACGGATTGCCGAAGTATTGGAACGCTTTTCGGAGAGCGGCAGGTTTGCCCATACGCTATGGTATTTGACACCGCTGATGCCGTCTCCTTTTGCGTTTTGGGAAGGACTTTCCGATTATTTGTCGAATGCCGATACGCGTTCGCTTCAAAAAATATCGCAGCCGGATGCTTTTCGGTATCTGCTGGATTATGTAATTTCATCATCGCTTTGCATTGACAAAACACGCTTGCGTGAAATGCTTTGCGCCGATTTTTCACAGCACGAGCATAAAAATCCGCCGGCGTTTTTAAGAATATCATAATATAAAACCGAAGTTGGGGCTTTGGAACAAACCGATGTTTGTTGCAAAGCCTTTTTATAACGGCATTGTTGAATTTTTAACATTTTTTTAAAAGAGGTTGCTTTTTCTGTTGAATGGGTGTATAATAAAAACAATATAACGGTTTACCCCAAAAGGAGAATGAAGAAAATGGCAGAAGAATGTACACATGATTGTTCATCGTGCTCGGCAAATTGTCCGTCGCGCGAAAAAGAGAGCCTTTTAACCCCCGCCAATCCGTTGAGCGAAGTCAAGCACGTGATAGGCGTTGTCAGCGGCAAAGGCGGTGTCGGAAAGTCGCTTGTTACCTCTATGTTGGCGGTCTTGTTGCAGCGTGAAGGCTACAAAGTGGGAATTTTGGACGCCGATGTTACGGGACCGTCGATTCCGCAAGCTTTTGGACTGCATCAAGTTGAGGTGTTCGGCGATGATAACGGTATGATTCCGCCGGCTACCACGACCGGAATTGATGTAATGTCTGTAAATTTGTTGCTCGGAGATGAGACAAAGCCGGTTGTATGGCGCGGTTCCATTATTTCCGGAACGGTTCAACAATTTTGGAAGGATACGATTTGGAATGCCGATGTGTTGCTTGTGGATTGCCCTCCCGGAACCGGCGATGTTCCGTTGACGGTATTTCAGAGCCTGCCGTTGGACGGCATTGTCATTGTTTCAAGCCCGCAGGAGTTGGTTTCCATGATTGTCAGCAAGGCGGCAAACATGGCAACGATGATGAATATTCCCGTGCTCGGCTTGGTGGAGAATATGAGCTATGTCAAATGTCCCGATTGCGGAAAGGAAATCAAGGTTTTCGGCGACAGCCACATTGAAGATGTTGCGCAAAAGTTCGGCTACGACCTTTTGGCACGCATTCCAATGGATGCCAAGCTTTCGGCGTTGGTGGACCGCGGCATGATTGAATTGATGGAAAACGATTATATGGATCATGCGGTACAGCAGATTATCTCCAAGTTGAATTTGGAGCAATCATAATGAATTTTCACTGATTTTTCAATTTTTTATCGAGAAAAATGAAAAAAACACTTGCAAAGCCGAAAAAAGTGTGATATAATAACCCCGTTACGCTATGCGTAGATAAATTAAGGCGGTCCGCTGCGATGCTCTGCATGAACGCCCAGTATTAAAGGAGGACTCAAAAATGAATTTGATTGAGGCTTTTACAAATGAGCAATTGAAAGCGGAGGTACCCGTCATCCGCATTGGTGACACCGTTCGTGTGCACAACCGTATCAAAGAGGGTAACAGAGAGAGAATCCAGATGTTCGAGGGCACCGTGATTGCAAAGCACGGCGGCGGAATTTCCGAGACCTTTACCGTAAGACGCATTTCTTACGGCGTAGGCGTGGAAAAGACCTTCCCGCTCCATTCTCCCAACGTAGAAAAAGTAGATATTGTTCGCGTTGGTAAAGTAAGACGTGCAAAACTGTACTATCTGCGTGACAGAGTCGGTAAAGCGTCCAAGGTTAAGGAGCAAATCTGATTCCGGTATAAAAGAGGCTGTTTCAATTGCGCAGGCAATTGAAACGGCTTCTTTTTTGCCTGCAACCGGAGACAAACCGCGATCCTTGCAAAAGCAGAACTTTTTGGCGCTTTTGTTCTATTTTAAATGTGCCTTTCATATTTTGAAATACGAACGAATGATGGAAGGGCGGTTGCAATATGAAAAAAGTGAAAATCAAATACGGATTGGCGGCATTGGCGGGTGCGGTTTGCTTATCGACTGTCGGAATGATTTTACCGGCAGCGGCAGACAGTGAAGAGGTTCCGATTGTTTCTTATGGATTGAATGTGTTATCGGCGCAGACAGATGTGGCGTTGGCGGCTCCGGTCGGCAACGAAATTGTTTTTTCGGAGGATGCTTTTGCACGCGCACTCAATCTTTCCAAAGTGGATTATATTACGGTGAAATCGCTTCCGATGAATACCGATGGCGAATTGCTTTTGGGCTCTACGCGTATTGCGGCGGGACAGACGCTGTCTGCCGCCAATCTTTCTTACATGACTTTTTCCGCGGCAAGCGAGGCGGTTACGCATTCTTATTTTACTTTTTCGGCAAACGGCAGTTCTGTGCCGTTGGTATGCAATCTGTATTTTTTAAAGGAGACAAATTATGCGCCAACCGTCAGTATGGCATCCGGGCTTTCTCTCAATGTTTCCACTTATAAGGGAATGTCTGCTTACGGGACGCTGTCTGCTTATGATCCGGACGGAGACAGTCTGCGTTTTGAGGTGGTTTCCTATCCGCAAAACGGAACGGTAAAGCTGACGGACGCCGCGCTGGGGAGCTATGTTTATACCCCCAACAGTGCCTATGTCGGGCGCGACAGTTTTACTTATGTGGCGCGCGACCGATACGGCAATTACAGTGCGGCGGCAACCGTAAACCTGAAAATTTCACTGTCCGGCACTTCGGTTACTTATGTGGATATGGAGGGCTTGCCGGCTTATCCTGCCGCATTGCAATTGACCGAAGCCGGCATCATGAGCGGTACACAGGTTGGGAATCAAGCTTATTTTTATCCGGAGCAAACGATAAGCCGTGCCGACTTTTTGGTGATGGCAATGCACGCGGTCGGAATTACGGAGGTGCCGGATTGCAGTACCACGGTGTTTGCCGATGATGCGGATATTGCGCCGAGCATGAAAGGGTATGTCGCGGCGGCGTATGAATTGGGATATATCAGCGGAAGTCTGTCGGACGGTGTGCTTTGCTTTTTGCCAAACGAGGAAATTACGCGTGCACAGGCGGCGGTTATTCTTTCCAACATGGTAGGACTTCGCGATGTTGCCGTAACGCCGACTTTTGCCGATGTATCGGATATTCCGGTGTGGGCGAAGGATGCGATTTATTCGTTGCACGCGGTTGGAATTATGAATAGCAATCAGGGATATATGACACCTACCCAAAAAATTACGCGGGCGCAAACCGCACAAATGCTTGCCGCGGCAATGACATATACGGAATAATGAACGGGATATACGTATACGGAAGATGAAAATTTTTTTGAAAAAAATATGAATTTTAAAAAAGCTCTTGCAAAACGGGCGACAATCTGTTATAATACCAATATACAGTGTCAAGCTGTAAAACGAGGCCATACCAGCCGGGGATTTAGCGGAGCCCTGTACCTGAAATCCGCTACAGCAGGGGTGGACTCCTCTTTTGAGGGTTGAACTCTTACGAATTGAGTCGTATCTGCTGTGTTGAAGAATGGGTCTTGCGCAATTGGAAATTGTGAACCATGTCAGGTGGGGGACCAAGCAGCATTAAGCGATGAATCCAATGTGCCGCGAGGGTGCCTGTTCCGAGCAGGGGGTGCGAAGATCGCGTGGGAGCGATTTTCGATTTTGAGGTGTATGGTCTTGTTTTGCGGCTTGGCATTGTTTTTTGTCGTTTTTTGAAAAGATACCGGAAAATAGCGGAAATAAAAAAACGGAGGCGCGGGAATGCATCAAGCATTGTACAGAAAATGGCGTCCGCAAAGTTTTGACGATGTTTGCGGGCAAGAGCATATTACATCGGTGTTGCGGTATGAGGCGGAACACCGTGCATTCAGTCACGCTTATCTGTTTTGCGGTTCGCGCGGTACCGGAAAAACGACTTGTGCTAAAATTTTGGCAAAGGCGGTAAACTGCGAAAATCCGAAAAGCGGCAATCCGTGCGGTGAATGTGCATCGTGCCGTGCAATTGACAGCGGTGCCGCTACCGATGTGTTGGAAATGGACGCCGCTTCAAACAACGGCGTGGACAATATCCGCGATATTCGGGACGAGGTGGTTTATTCACCGTCCGCGCTTCGTTATCGGGTATATATTATCGATGAGGTGCACATGCTCTCGACCAGCGCATTCAATGCACTGTTAAAAACATTGGAAGAGCCGCCGGAACATGTTGTTTTTATTCTGGCTACGACCGAACTGCAAAAATTGCCCGCTACAATTATTTCGCGTTGTCAACGCTTTGATTTTCGCCGTATTTCCACCGAAGTGTTGATGTCAAGGCTTGCTTATATTGCCGAACGGGAAAATATTCAATTGTGTGAGGATGCCGCCCGCATGCTTGCCAAAATGGCGCAGGGCGGAATGCGCGATGCTATCAGTTTGTTGGAGCTTTGCTCCGGAAGTGCACAGCAAATTACCTCCGAGGTTGTGGAAGCTTCTGTTGGGGTAACGGGAAGAGATGCGATTTTACGCACGGTGACAGCCGTTGCCGACCGCAATTACGATGTTTTGTTTGAACAAGTTGCCGATGTGGTGCGCTCTTCCAAGGATATTGTGGTCTTTTGGCAGGATTTGATTTCGCTTTATCGTGATATATTGGTCATGAAAACGGTGCAAAACGCCGCAAAGTATCTTGATTTGACCGATCATGAAATGTCACAAATGCTTGCGGTGGCAAACCGGTTTCGCAAGGAAACGTTGCTGTATCATTGCAAATTGTTGGAGGAAGCGCTGTTTGCCATGCAAAAGGCAAATGCGGTAAAACGCATTGTGGCGGAAATGACGTTGATTCGCATGTGCGATGAG
>CAYYCU010000009.1:0-1162 GCA_964470415.1 uncultured Ruminococcus sp. | reverse complement strand
TTTTTTGTAAAAAAGTATCATTATAATAAAAGGGAGATTTTTAGATATGAAAGCAAATATTCCAAAAGGAATGGGTGGCCCTCAAAACATGCAGGCGATGATTCGCCAAGCTCAAAAAATGCAGGAAGAAATGGCAGCAAAGCAGGAAGAGCTGGACGCACGGGAATATGACGTTTCGGCCGGCGGCGGTGTTGTCAATGTAAAAATCAACGGAAAGAGAGAGATTCTCGCAATTGATCTAAAGCCTGAAATTGTAGATCCGGATGATATTGAGACGCTGGCAGATATTTTGGTAGCGGCTGTCAATGAGGCAATTAAGCGCGTGGATGACACAAACAATGCCGAGCTTAACAAAATTACAGGCCCCATGAATGTTCCCGGTTTGTTTTAAGTATGGCAGAATATATAGAGTCTCTCCGATTGCTTGCCGAGAAGTTTGGCAGATTGGAGGGTGTTGGAAAAAAGACCGCAATGCGCATGGCTTTTTCGGTTTTAGAGTTAGAAGAAGAGGAAGTGCGGGATTTTGCACAGGCAATTTTAGACGCAAAGGAAAAAATACACCTTTGCCCGATTTGTCAGAATTTGACCGATCGACATATTTGTCCGATTTGTGCGGATGAAACCCGTGACCGCTCGCTTATTTGCGTTGTAAGCGATGCACGTACGGTTGTGGCAATGGAAAAGGTGCGGGAGTTCCGTGGTGTTTACCATGTTTTGCATGGTTTAATTTCTCCGATGAACGGTGTTACCCCCGACCAACTTAAAATCAAGGAGCTTCTGTCGCGCGTGGGAGCGGGCGGCGTTGAAGAAGTGATTGTAGCCACCAATCCCACTGTGGAGGGGGAAGCAACGGCTATGTATTTGTCAAAGCTTTTGCACCCGCTTGGCGTACGTGTTACGCGGTTGGCTTACGGTGTTCCGATGGGAGCGGATTTGGAATATGCCGATGAAATTACGCTTTTCCGTGCATTGGAGGGGCGCCGAGATGTCGGAACGTAAACCGCGATAAACACTTTCTCAAAATAATACGATGCTTTTTTGTGATTTCTTCACAATAAATATGTTTATTATAACTAAAATCCGCAAAATAAACAAGCGCAAAAATGAGCAAAACCGCCAAAAAAGAAAAAAAGGGGAAAAAAAGCTTGACAATCTGGGAATA
>CAYYCU010000008.1:15189-21238 GCA_964470415.1 uncultured Ruminococcus sp. | reverse complement strand
GTGCCAAACAAAACAATTTAAAAAATATCAATGTGGAAATTCCGCTCGGCTGTTTCGTTTGCGTAACCGGCGTTTCGGGCTCCGGGAAGTCATCGCTTGTCAACGGTATTTTGCATCCCGTTTTGGCGGAACGGTTAAACCGTGCCATAACGTATGCGGGAAAATACGACCGTATTGAGGGCATCGAGCATTTGGATAAGGTGATTTGTATAGACCAAAGTCCAATCGGGCGTACACCGCGCTCCAATCCCGCCACTTACACCGGTTTGTTCGGCGATATCCGTGAGCTGTTTGCCCAAACAAAGGACGCAAAAGCGAAAGGCTTTAAGGCGGGACGCTTTTCCTTTAATGTCAAGGGGGGCAGATGCGAGGCATGTGAGGGCGATGGTGTAAAATGCATTGAAATGCATTTTTTGCCGGATGTTTATGTGACTTGCGATGTATGTAAGGGAAAACGCTACAACCGCGATACGCTGGATGTGCATTATAAAGGGAAAAATATTTTTGAAGTGCTGGATATGACCGTAGAAGAAGGACTCCGCTTCTTTGAAGGCTTGCCGGCAATTTCCCGCAAGCTTCAAACGCTGTACGATGTTGGGCTGGGATATGTGAAAATCGGTCAGTCCTCTACCACTCTGTCGGGCGGCGAAGCACAACGTGTCAAGCTTGCAACCGAGCTTGCAAAGCGCGCTACGGGACGTACGGTTTATATTTTGGATGAGCCAACCACAGGCTTGCACAGCGATGATGTTTCAAAGCTTCTGGAAGTCTTGCAACGCCTTACCGATGCAGGCAATTCGATATTGGTAATTGAACACAATTTGGATGTTATCAAATCTGCCGATTATTTAATTGACCTCGGCCCGGAAGGCGGCGATGGTGGCGGCACCGTAGTGGCATGCGGTACACCGGAACAGGTTTCCGAGGTGGAAGCTTCTTATACCGGACAATATTTAAAAAAATGGCTGAATAAATGAAGTCCTTTGACTTCTCGAAAGCCGCGGGGAATGCTTTTAAAAAACGGTTTCCGCGGCTTTTTGCGTTGAATAAAAATATCTTTTTTGTATGTTTATACAAAAATATGCTTTTTTGACGGCAAAGTTTATTTTTTTACAAAAGAGTGCTTGACTTTTTTCTTATCATCTTTTATAATAATTCAAATATTCTTTTTATTTTGTTAGCGGAGGCGCACCATGGTCAATGAAAAAATGCGGGCGTTGGGGGCAACGCGCTCGGTAATTCGTGAGATTTTTGAATACGGAAAAATAAGAAAATCCGAAATCGGAGCCGAAAACGTGTTTGATTTCAGTCTCGGAAATCCCAGTGTGCCGTCTCCTCCGATTGTACAAAAGACCTTAACCGATTTGCTTTGCAAACGCGATTCCGTCTCCTTACACGGCTATACTTCGGCACAAGGGGACGCCGATGTGCGGTCTGCCATAGCAGATTATTTAAACCGTACGCATGGCGCGCAGGTTTCTGCCGAATGGATTTATTTGACCGCCGGTGCCGCCGCATCGTTGACAATTGCGCTTACAGCCGTTTTGCGGGAAGGGGACGAAGTCATTTTGTTGGCTCCGTTTTTTCCGGAATACCGTGTGTTTGTTGAACGGACCGGGGCGGTGGCTGTGCCGGTTCTTTGCGAGCAAACCACCTTTCAACCCGATTTTGCGGCATTGAAAAAAGCAATTACCGCAAAAACACGTGCCATTATTGTCAATTCTCCCAACAACCCAACGGGGACCGTTATGACCGAGGAAAGCATTCGAATACTTTCGGCAATTTTAAAAGAAAAGTCCGAACAAAACGGCAATCCGATTTATTTGATTGCGGACGAGCCCTACCGCGAACTGGTTTACGGAGATGTTACGGTGCCGTTTTTGCCGAATTTTTATGAGGAAACATTGGTTTGCTATTCTTTCAGCAAATCGCTTTCACTTCCGGGAGAAAGAATCGGATATATTTTGGTTTCTCCCCGTGCGTCCGAATCTATATCGCTTTATCAAGCCGTTTGCGGCGCCGGAAGAGCATTGGGCTTTGTTTGCGCTCCGAGCTTGTTTCAGTATTTGATTCCGTATGTTTTGGGTGTGACGAGCGATATTTCCGTGTATGATACCAATCGTAAACTGCTTTTAACGGCATTGACCTCCTACGGCTTTGAGGTAATCAAGCCGGATGGCGCATTTTATTTGTTTGTTCGCGCTTTGGAGCCGGATGCCAAAGCATTTTGCAATCGCGCAAAGCAATTTGAACTTTTATTGGTTCCGAGCGATGATTTCGGATGTCAGGGATTTGTGCGCATTTCCTACTGTACAACAACCGAGCAGATTAAGCGGTCGCTTCCTGCTTTTCGCGCATTGGCGGAATCGTATCAACATACCCATATCGAAAACAAAGGATGAAAACCATGGATTTATTGGAAAAAGCAAGAGAAATTATCAACGAAGCCGATGAAGAAATGGCAAAGCAGTTTGTACGCCGCATGCAAGCGGTGGAAATGGTTGCCGAATATAAAAAAACGCACGGCTTGCCGGTATTGGACGAAGCGCGTGAAGCCGAGGTGGTTCGCCGCGGCGCCTTGCGTGTACAGGACGATGTACTGCGTTCGTATTATGTCGATTTTATTCAAAACAACATGCAAATTTCCCGTGCTTATCAGCATCAATTGATTGAAGGCATGCGAGTGGCATATTCCGGAACCGAGGGTGCTTTTGCACATATCGCAACGCGAAAACTGTTTCCCACTGCCGAGAAGATTGCGTTTTGTGACTTTACTTCCGCTTACCGCGCCGTGGAATCGGGCAAATGCGATGTGGCGGTGCTTCCCATTGAGAACAGTTATAACGGAGAAGTGGGACAGGTGACGGATTTGATGTTCTCCGGCAGTCTTTATGTGAACGCCATGTTGGATTTGGCGGTTTCTCATGACCTTTTGGCATATCCGGGAACCGCACCGGAAGAAATTCAAACCGTTGTCAGCCATCCGCAAGCACTTGGGCAATGCGCCGAATATATTCGCGAACACGGTTGGCAGACGCAGGAATACGGAAATACGGCGCTTGCCGCAAAGTATGTTGCCGCCGAAAAAAAGCACAGCATTGCCGCAATTGCCAGCGCGGAGGCGGCAGACGTTTTCGGCCTTACGGTGATAGAACGCAATATCAATGCCAGCCGCAGCAATACCACGCGGTTTGCGGTTTTTTCAAAAGTTGAAAATTTGCAATCCACTGCACGGATGGATAACCATTTTGTGCTGGTATTTACCGTAAAAAATGAGGCGGGTGCTTTGGCACGTGCCATTGATATTATCGGTCAGCACGGCTTTAATATGCGAAATTTACGCAGCCGTCCCATGAAAGAATTGCTTTGGCAGTATTATTTTTATGTAGAGGCAGAGGGCAACATCCGTACCGAAAACGGAAAAGATATGATGCAACACCTGATGCAATTTTGCGACCGTCTAAAGCTTGTGGGAACTTACAGACAACTTTAATAAAGGAGTTTTGATATATCATGCGCTTGCATTTGAATTTGCCGCAAAACGGATACGATATTATTTTGGAGCGCGGTGCGCTGGCTCGCGCCGGTGAATATTTGAATCTTTCTCGCCGCGTTTTCATTGTGACCGACAGCGGCGTTCCCGCAACGTATGCGCAAACGGTAGCCGCACAAGCGGCAGTGCCAACCGTTGTGACGGTTCCGCAGGGAGAGTCGAGCAAAAGCTTTTCCTATTTTGAGTTGCTTTGCCGCAAGTTGTTGGAACAGGGAATTACGCGTACCGACTGCGTGGTGGCTGTCGGCGGCGGAGTGGTAGGCGATCTTTCCGGGTTCGCCGCCGCATCCTTTATGCGCGGAATTGATTTTTATAATATTCCAACTACGGTTCTTTCTCAAGTGGATTCCTCCATTGGCGGGAAAGTGGCAATTGATTTGGACGGCGTAAAAAACATTGTCGGAGCCTTTTATCAGCCCAAAAAAGTTTTGGTCGATCCCGATGTGTTGCGCACGCTTCCGCGGCGTCAAATTGCCAACGGGCTTGCCGAAGCCCTCAAAATGGCACTTACCTCGGATGCCGCATTGTTTTCGCTTTTTGAATCGGGAATGGCGGAAGAGAAAATAGATGATGTCATTGAACATTCTCTGCGCATCAAAAAGTCTGTTGTCGAACAGGATGAAAAAGAGTCCGGGTTGCGCCGTATTTTGAATTTCGGACACACGCTGGGGCACGGAATTGAGGCAAGCACGCCGCAACACGGCCTTTATCACGGAGAATGTGTGGCGCTTGGCATGTTACCGATGTGTTCTCCAAAAGTGCGTGCACGTATGCTTCCGATTTTACAATCTTTGGGACTGCCGACCAAGATAGACTGCAATTTGGACGCCGCATTGGCGCTTGCTTCCAGTGACAAGAAGTGTGCCGGCTCGGAAATTTCGGTGGTATGGGTTAAGACGGTCGGTTCTTGCGAAATTCGCAAAATGCCTTTGGACGAGTGGAAACGGCAGATTTATGAAACCGTAAAAATACTTTAAGATATTAAGAGGTGCGGTATGAAAAACACGTTTGGTCAAAGTGTCTGTGTAACGCTGTTTGGGGAAAGCCACGGTTCTCATATCGGGGCGGTGCTGGATGGATTGGCACCCGGAATTTCCATTGATGAGGATTTTATCCGTCATCAGCTTTCTTTGCGCCGTCCGCACGGGAAAATATCAACAGCGCGTGCGGAAGCCGATGATTTTCAGATTATCAGCGGCGTTTTTGAAGGCAAAACAACCGGAACGCCGATTTGCATTTTGATACCGAACACCAATACGCGCAGTGCGGATTACAGCCGCGGCTTACCGCGTCCGGGACATGCCGATTTTACGGCGGAATGTAAATATCACGGCTTTCAGGATTACCGTGGCGGCGGGCATTTTTCCGGACGGATTACGGCGGCATTGGTTGCCGTGGGTGCCATTGCCATGTTGGCTTTGCAAAAAAAAGGAATTATGATTGGAACGCATATTGCGTCCTTGGCGGGAATTTCGGACCGTCCGTTTGAAAATACGGAAGCCGATATTGAAACGCTGGGAGATATTTTGTTTCCCGCTTTGAGTGCAAAAGCAGGGGAAGCCATGCAGACCGCTATCGAGCAGGCGGCAAGCGAGGGAGACAGCGTGGGCGGTATTTTGGAGACTGCGGTTACCGGAATGCCGTCCGGCGTTGGAGAACCGTGGTTTGATACGGTGGAAGGCATTTTGTCGCATGCACTTTTTTCAATTCCGGCAATCAAGGGTGTGGAATTCGGCGCCGGTTTCGGTTTGGCGGATATGCGCGGAAGCGAAGCGAACGACGGAATGCGCGTCCGTGACGGGAAAGTCGTTTTTACCACCAATCACAACGGTGGAATCAACGGCGGAATTACCAATGGCATGCCGCTTGTTTTTCGATGTGCCGTCAAGCCAACGCCATCAATTTTTAAGGAGCAAAACAGCGTGAATTTGGATACCATGCAGGACGCCGCGCTTCGGCTTTCCGGCAGACACGATCCCGCGGTGATTCACCGTGCGCGTGTGGTTGTGGATAGCATGACAGCACTGGTTATTTGCGATTTATTGGCATGCCGCTACGGAACCGATTTGAATTTTTAAAACTTTGTCAGCAATAATAAGAAACATATAAGGAGGTATGAAAGATGCAGTACGGGTGCATTGCCGAACATCTGAAGCACAGCTTTTCGCCGGAAATTCACAAATTGCTTGCCGATTATCGGTATGAACTGTGCGAAATAAAGCCGAATGAGCTGGAAGCTTTTTTGCGTGAGAAACATTTTTGCGGCATCAATGTTACCATTCCGTATAAAGAAGCCGTCATTCCGTACCTCTTTCAAACAGATGAACAGTCGCGCGCAATCGGCGCAGTCAATACGGTTGTAAACCGCAACGGCAAGTTATACGGTTACAACACCGATTTTTACGGTATGAAACGCTTGATTGAATACTTGCATTTGGATTTGCATGAAAAAAAAGTTGCAGTGCTTGGGACGGGCGGAACTTCGCGTACCGCATG
>CAYYCU010000008.1:0-15089 GCA_964470415.1 uncultured Ruminococcus sp. | reverse complement strand
GCTCAACCGCCGATTTTACGATACGGATGAGTTGATTGTCAAGCGCACGGGGCAGAGCATTCCCGCGCTTTTTGAAACGCTTGGCGAAAGCGGCTTCCGAGATTTGGAAAGTCTTGTCATTGAGGAAGAAGTGTCTCAAAAAAACGGTATTGTGATTGCTACCGGAGGCGGAGCCGTTTTGCGTGACGAAAATGTACAGGCATTAAAGCGAAACGGAAAGCTTTATTTTTTGGATCGTCCGCTTAAAGATTTGCTTCCCACTCCCGACCGTCCGTTGGCGTCCTCGTCCGAGGCCATTACGCGCCGGTATGAGGAGCGATATCATCGATATTGCTCTGTTGCCGACTGTATTGTAACCGTCAAAGGAGACGCCGCATCGGTGGCGAATGAAATCGGAAAGGATTTTTGCAAATGATAAAATTATATATTATAAACGGCCCCAATTTAAACATGCTCGGTGTGCGGGAGCCGGAATACTATGGGCGTGTAACCTATGCGCAACTGGTTGAAATGATTGAAACGTATTGCAAAGAAAGGCAAATTGAAGCGGTTTGCCGTCAAAGCAATCACGAGGGGAGCCTCGTGGATTTTATTCAAGAAGCGTATTTTGAGGGAGCCGATGGCATTGTCATCAATCCCGGAGCCTATACCCATACCAGTATTGCGTTACAGGACGCGGTTAAGGCTGTCAAGCTTCCAACCGTAGAGGTGCATATTTCCAAAATCGAGGAACGGGAAGCGTTCAGACAGATAAGTTATATTCGTGCCGCATGTGTCAAGACCGTTACGGGACATGGCGTCAACGGATATTTGGAAGCCATTGATTTTTTGGCAAAAAACATTGAGGAGGCTCCGCCATGCAAATAACGGTTCGTTCGGGCGTGGCACTCGGAACCGTTTCGGCTCCTCCGTCCAAAAGCATGGCACACCGGCTGTTGATTTGTGCGGCTTTGAGTCTTGGAAAAAGCGTGATTCACGGCGTTTCGGAATGCGAGGATGTTTCGGCAACCCTGGACTGCATCGCTGCGTTGGGGGCAAGCTATTCCCGCAACGGCGATTGCATTACGGTGTACGGCGCGGATATGCGGAACACCGTACCGGCAGGACCGTTGCTTTGCCGTGAAAGCGGAAGCACATTACGCTTTTTGATACCTGTGGCAATGCTTTCCGAAAACGAAACGCGATTTTGCGGCGCACCATCGTTAATGAAACGCCCAATGGATATTTATACCACGCTTTTTTCCGAAAAAAAGCTACATTTCAAGCAAAACGGCGAAGAAATTACGGTAAAAGGCAGGTTGTCGGCAGGCGATTATACCGTAGCGGGAAATGTCAGCAGTCAGTTTATCAGCGGTCTACTGTTTGCACTGCCGTTACTTAATGGTGATAGTACGGTTCATTTGATTCCGCCTGTGGAGAGCCGTTCTTATTTGAATTTGACGGTGGAGGCGTTGCGGCTGTTCGGCGTTTGTGTGGAATGGCTTGACGGTTGTACCGTTCGCATACCGGGCGGGCAACACTATTGTCCGCAGCAAATTTCCGTGGAGGGCGATTATTCCAATGCCGCATTTTTGGAAGCCTTCAATTTTATCGGAGGCAATGTTTGTGTAACCGGTCTTGCGGTTGACAGCCTGCAGGGAGACCGCGTTTATCAAAAATATTTTGCTGCATTGGAAAACGGAAATGCCCACATTGATCTTTCCGACTGCCCGGATTTG
Organism: uncultured Ruminococcus sp.; assembly: GCA_964470415.1. Taxonomy (GTDB): domain Bacteria; phylum Bacillota; class Clostridia; order Oscillospirales; family CAG-272; genus UMGS1865. Next base: position 13,371 of record CAYYCU010000008.1, on the reverse strand, counting down.
GCACCGATTCTGTTTTCCTTGGCAGCCGTAAAGAACGGCGGTATTTTTCACGGAACGCGGCGCTTGCGCATGAAAGAAAGCGACCGTGTTGCCGCAATGGCAGAGGAATTAAAAAAGTTTGGTACGGAGGTCTTGGCGGAAGAGGATAGCGTAACGGTTGTGCCAAAAGCATTTCATGCGCCGGATTTTCCGCTCAACGGACACAATGATCACCGTATCGTCATGTCTATGACTGTACTGTTAACCTTGACAGGCGGGACCGTTTGCGGTGCCGAGGCTGTGAGCAAAAGCTTCCCGGACTTTTTTGAAAAACTGCGCTTACTTGGATTGGAGGTCTTGGAAGTATGAAAAATGAAAAAAAAGAACCGATTATACATCTCACGCCGGACATAAACATTTTAATTGTCGGTTTGGGTGTAATCGGAGGCAGTTATGCAAGAGCGCTTTCCCAAAAAGGATTTCATGTTCGTTGTATCACAAAGGAACAGAAAGATATTGACTATGCGCTTTCGCTTGGCATGATAGAGCAGGGAACGACTCAAATTGATTCCGCGCTGATTTCTTCTGCCGATTTGATTGTATTTGCACTGTATCCCCACATTTTTATTGATTGGATTCAAACCAACCAGCACCTTTTCCGTCCCGGTACTCTTATTACCGATGTTACGGGTGTAAAAGGAAAAGTGGTCAATGCCGTGCAATCCATGCTGCGCCCGGATGTGGAATTTATTGCAGCACATCCAATGGCGGGACGCGAACGGAGCGGTGTGGAATACAGCGATGATATCGTCTTTCACGGCGCGAATTTTATTATCACGCCGACAGAAAAAAACACACCGGAGGCAATTGCTTTTTGTTACGAATTGGGAAGGCTTTTGGGATTTGCACGGATCAGTGAATTGTCGCCGCAAAAGCACGATGAAATGGTCGCATTCCTTTCGCAACTGACGCACTGTATTGCCGTGACGTTAATGACCTGTAATAATACGCCGTCCCTTGAGGAATATACCGGCGACTCGTTCCGGGATTTGACGCGTATTGCAAAAATCAACGATGAAATGTGGTCGGAGTTGTTTTTGTTGAATCGAGATGAATTGTTGCGGCAGATGGATTGCTTTTCTGCCGAATTCGGACGGTTTCGTTACATGCTTGCCATGGGAGACCGAGAGGGAATGCGTGAGGCAATGCGCGCTTCTACCGTACGCCGTACATTGTTTGATAAGCCCGAAAAAACCAATGCGTGAAAAACGCAAATGAAACAGATGATTTAGGAAAGGACTTGATTCCGTTATGAATATGAATTTTTACCATAAACTCCCGATTCCAAAGGAAATTAAGGAGGAGTTTCCCGTTTCGACCGAGCTTTCGGCACGCCGTGAGCAAACCGTAAAAGAATTAAAGCAGATTTTTTCCGGCGAATCCGACCGTTTGATTCTTGTTATCGGCCCGTGTTCTGCCGATAAAGAGGATTCCGTGTTGGATTATATATCGCGTTTGCGCGGTGTACAGGAAAAAGTGAAAGAAAAGATTTTAATCGTGCCTCGCATTTATACCAACAAGCCGCGCACAACGGGCGATGGATATAAGGGCATGTTGCATCAACCCGATCCCAATGCGGCGCCCGATTTACTGAAGGGGATTGTTGCCATCCGCAAGTTGCATATTCGCGCATTGGCAGAGACCGAATTTGCCTGTGCCGATGAAATGTTGTATCCGGAAAATCACCGTTACCTTTCGGATATTTTGGCTTACGTTGCAATCGGTGCCCGTTCGGTAGAAGACCAACAACACCGTTTAACCGCAAGCGGGCTGGATATTCCGGTCGGTATGAAAAATCCAACGGGCGGCGATATTACCGTTATGATGAATTCGATTACCGCCGCGCAACATTCTCATATGTTCCTTTACCGCGGTTGGGAGGTAAAAAGCGAAGGCAATCCGTATGCCCATGCTATTTTGCGCGGATATGTAAACGCACACGGTCAGTCGTTGCCCAATTACCATTACGAAGATTTAATCGGACTTTATGAGACTTATCAAAAAAGCGGATTGCAAAATCCCGCTGTCATTGTGGATACCAACCATGCAAATTCCGGTAAAAAATATTTGGAACAGGTTCGCATCGCAAAAGAAGTTTTACACAGTTGCCGCTATTCCAAGGAGGTCAAAAGTCTGGTAAAAGGACTGATGATTGAAAGCTATATTGAGGACGGATGCCAAAAAATCGGACCGAATGAAATTTACGGTAAGTCGATTACCGACCCGTGTCTCGGTTGGGAAAAAACCGAGCGCTTGATTCTGGATTTGGCAGATGTGCTTTGAGATTTTTAAAATTTAATTTTGCTTTAGGAGAAGAAATATGAGCCAGTATAAAATCGAAACAAAATGTGTACAGGGCGGATATACCCCCAAAAACGGAGAACCGCGTCAAATTCCAATTGTACAAAGCACCACTTTCCGATATGCTACCAGCGAAGATATGGGAAAGTTGTTTGACCTTGAGGCGTCCGGATATTTTTATTCCCGTTTGCAAAATCCTACCTGCGATACCGTTGCGGCAAAAATTTGCGAATTGGAGGGCGGAAGTGCCGCCATGTTGACTTCGTCCGGACAGGCTGCAAATTTTTATGCAATCTTTAATATTGCAAACTGCGGCGATCATGTGGTGTGCTCTTCAACCATTTACGGCGGTACATATAATTTGTTTGCGGTGACCATGAAAAAAATGGGCATTGATTTTACGTTTGTCAGCCCCAACTGTACAGAGGAAGAACTGAATGCCGCATTTTGTCCCAATACCAAGGCGGTGTTTGGAGAAACCATTGCAAATCCGGCGCTTACGGTATTGGATATCGAAAAATTTGCCAAGGCGGCGCATGCGCACGGTGTGCCGTTGGTTGTCGACAATACATTTGCAACGCCAATCAATTGCCGTCCGTTTGAATGGGGGGCCGATATTGTCACGCATTCCACCACAAAATACATGGACGGTCACGGCGCAGCCGTTGGCGGTTGTATTGTAGATTCCGGAAACTTTGATTGGATGGCGCATGCGGAAAAATTCCCCGGACTTTGTACGCCGGACGACAGCTATCACGGCATTGTGTATGCCGAAAAATTCGGCAAAGAAGGCGCTTTTATTTATAAGGCAACGGCACAGCTGATGCGCGATTTCGGTTCTACACCCGCACCGCAAAGTGCATTTTTGCTCAATTTGGGACTGGAGAGTCTGCATGTGCGCATGGAGCGTCACTGTGCAAACGCTTTGGCTGTCGCAAAATTTTTGGAAAATCATCCAAAAATCGCTTGGGTAACTTATGCGGGCTTGCCATCCGATCCTTATTACGCATTGACACAAAAATATATGCCAAACGGCGCTTGCGGCGTGGTCAGCTTTGGTGTTAAGGGCGGAAGAAAAGCGGCAGAGAACTTTATGCAGCATTTAAAGCTGGCTGCCATTGAAACGCATGTTGCCGATGCACGCACCTGTTGCTTGCATCCTGCCAGCTCCACGCATCGGCAAATGAACGAGGAAGAATTGCAGGCGGCGGGAGTTTCCGGCGATTTGGTTCGTCTTTCCTGCGGCTTGGAAAATGCCGATGATTTGATAGCAGACCTTGCACAGGCATTGGATCAAATTTGATTGAGAGGAGAAATTTGTCATGCCGATTAAAATTCCAAATCAATTGCCCGCAACACGGACGCTGACGGAGGAAAACATCTTCGTCATGACCGAAACCCGCGCAATTACCCAGGACATTCGCCCGCTGCGCATTTTGCTTTTGAATTTGATGCCGACCAAAATTGATACCGAAACGCAACTTTCCCGCTTATTGGGAAACACGCCCTTGCAGGTGGAGCTGACGCTGATGCATACCGTATCGCATCAATCCAAAAATACTGCCGAAGAACATTTACTTGCCTTTTATACGACCTTTGATCGGGTTCGTCATCAAAATTTCGATGGCATGATTATTACCGGTGCTCCGGTTGAGCATCTGCCGTTTGAAGAGGTGGAATATTGGGATGAACTTTGTGAAATTATGGAATGGAGCTTGACGCATGTGCACAGTACGTTCCATATTTGTTGGGGCGCACAGGCGGGACTTTATTATCATTTCGGAATTCAAAAGCGTGTGCTGGATAAAAAGCTGTTCGGTATTTTCCCGCACCGCGCAGATTATAAGCGTTCGATTCTGTTTCGCGGGTTTGATGATGTGTTTATGGTTCCGCATTCCCGCCATACAACGGTTGATCGGGCAGACGTGGAAAAAGTTCCGAAAATTAAAATTCTTGCATCTTCGGAGGAGGCAGGCGTATTTGCACTTTCGACTCGCGAGGGCAGACAGATTTTTATCACGGGGCATCCCGAATACGATGCGGGAACACTGAAAAAGGAATATTTGCGGGATTTGCAGGCAGGCAAACCGATTGAAATTCCAAAAAATTATTTTCCCGACAACGATCCCACAAAAGAGCCTCCCGCAACATGGCGCTCTTCTGCAAATTTGCTGTATTCCAATTGGTTGAATTATTTTGTTTATCAAACAACACCGTTTCATTTGGAACAATTGAAGTAATAAAAGCATTTACCGAGGTCAAGCGGCGCAATTCTCTCATTGACACGCTTTTGATAAAGAGGTCATATTCTGTCAATAGGTCTCCTTTTTTTCGGAGATCGAATTTAGACTTTATGTATTAGGAGAAGAATATGGCGCAATTTACCAACCAAGCGCAACTGTCATATAATAACTCCGTTGTAAATTCCAATATTGCAATCGGAGAGATTTTAGAGGTGCTTTCCGCTTCCAAGACGGCCGTAATGGGCAATTATACGAGAGGGGAAAATGTAACCTATGTGATTAGCGTGGTCAATTCCGGCAACAGCGCAGTTACCGGTCTTACCGTCAGCGATAATCTCGGCGCGGAAAGCTTTGGAGATGCTACGCTCTATCCGTTGGTTTATGTAGACGGTTCGGTTCGTCTTTATATAAACGGCGTGTTACAGGCTGCTCCTGCGGCATCGGCTGGCCCTCCGCTTGTTTTTTCCGGCATCAGCCTCCCGGCAAACAGCAATTTGATTTTAATTTATGAAGCCCAAACAACACAATTCGCGCCTCTTGGCGTAGGGGATAGTATTGTCAACACGGCAACGGTCAGCGGAACGGGCATTCCTTCCTCTGTTACCGTTACCGAGACGGTAATACCGCGGGAAGAGCCGGAATTAACGATTACAAAAAGTGTGGAGCCGATTCCCGTAACAGAAAACGGAACGCTCACTTACCGTTTTGTCATTCAAAATTACGGAAACACAGCGGCTGCCGCTTCTGCCAATGTTGCCGTTACCGACACCTTTGATCCGGTCCTTTCCGGGCTGACGGTTGCTTTGAACGATACGGTATGGACAGAAGGAACCGAATATCAATATGACGAAACAACCGGCATATTTGCCTCGGTTCCCGGTCAAATTACCGTTCCTGTCGCAACTTATACACGGGATACCGCTACCGGCGCATGGATTGTAACACCGGGCGTGAGCCTGCTTGTCATAACGGGAACGGTTTCATGACGGAAAGCATTTCAAAATAGGATAGTGTGACGTAAAAAAGGGCGGCTGTTCTTTACCGAATCGGTAAGGAACAGCCGTTTTTGATGTGGATTTTGAAAGTCGGAAAATCAAATTACAGAAACGGAGATAGCGGAATTTCCAACACTTCGCCAAGCGGGAGCGAATAGATTGCCGTTTTGCTTGGCATGCGTCCGAAAAGTTTTTTGACCGCTTCGGCATAGCAGGCAAGTTGCGTGCCGTGTTGCATTTGCATTCTTTCCGTCAATTTTGCGCGGTTCTGTTTTTCCTCTTCCAAAATGCGGTCGGTTTTGTAATCAATTAAATAAAGCGCACCGTTGGGCATTTCCAAAAGCAGGTCAATGGAACCCTGCACAAACAAATTTTGAGTTTTCAGCTCTTCTGCCCGTTTCGGATTTTCGGTCAGTCCGGAAAAGGGAACAAAAAGGCTGAATTTTTGTTCTCGGTAAATTTTGGTTGCCTGCCGAATCCATTCTGCCAAATCGCTTGAAAGAAAGCGTTCCAGCTGTTTTGTATGAATGATTTTTGCAACGGCGGGGCTTAAAAAGTTAGATTGAACCAGTCGGTCCCGTTCTTTTTCGATTCCGTATCGGAAAAGCAGGTCAAAATTGCAAAATTCCAAAAAAGCATGCGTAGCGGTTCCGATTTCGGTAGCCTTTGGTTGGCTTTGCTCCAACAGCAGTTCGTCAAAGGTAGGCGTAACGGTGCGCATCAATTCAATTTGCGCCGTCAATGCCGATTCCTCATTGTCTTCGGTGTCTAAAATATCCAAAAGATTGGGCGCCAACTTGGAAGCGGCCGCTTTGGTGGGCAATCCGTGTAAAAAAGAAAGGGGATATGCAAACGTTTTTTGCTTTTCGGCAATTTTTGCATAATGCAGGGCTTGCGCGTCCGGTTCTCTTTGGAACATGACGGGTTCCGGTAGGGGCGTTTGCAACTGCGAAGCGAATGGCTGCGGAACGGCTTCCGGCAAAATATGCCGAAAAGTGCAAGAAAATTGACGCCGGTGTAACGCGGCATCCTGCTGTGCCGCTAAAATCCAAGAAAGGTAGCTGTTGCAGGAAAGAATGGCGGAACGGTTTCCGCGCTTTACAATAGAGGCGTTGACAATTGCATTTTCCCATTTTCCGCTTAATGTTCCGGTTACGTAAAGCCGCTCTCTTGCACGGGTTAATGCAACGTAAAGCGTGCGGATACTTTCCTCGGTTTGTTCGCCGTCAATTACCTGTTTGGCAATTTCACGCAGAACCGTGGTTTGTTGCTCTCCCGTTTCTCGATTGTATAGCTTTGAAGCACAGCCGAGTTCTCGGTGATAAAGCAGCTTTTCGCGCATATCGGCTCGATTGAAGGGTGCACCGCAGGAAGAAAGAAAGACAACCGGAAACTCCAAGCCTTTGGAATGATGAATGGTCATAACGGCAACGGCTTGCTCGGATTTTTCAAAACCGCCGGTTGTCAGCTGCTTTCCGTTCAGCAGCTTGTCGATATGAGACAAAAAGCCGTACAAACCGCACCAAGAGGAACGTTGATAAATACGTGCCTGTTCGTACAGAAACAGCAAAACGGAATCGTTTTCAAATGGCTTTAGCCGCTCTTCCAAATACAGCAACCGCAAAAAACGGTCGGCAGGCAGAATACCTGCTTGCGCACGCAAGCCTTCCAGCCATGCTGTTACGGCAGCGGCTTTTTCCGACAATGCATCGGTACCGTCCGCCCGGTTGCAAAGTGCATAAAACAGTGATTTGCTGTCATTTGCGCTCTGACGGATGAGGCTGATTTCTTCCAAAGTAAATCCGCCCATCGGAGAAATTAAAAATTCCGAAAGGGGAATATCGCGGTAAGGATTGTCAATGGCGCGCAGCAAATTCAAAAGATCGGTCATCAGCGGTTCATGTAAAAAATCTTTGGCGCTTTCGGTTGTAACGGGAATGCCAAGCCGTTCCAGCTCTCCGGCAAATTTTTTTCCGTGTGCTTTGGTACGTACCAAAATGGCAATATCCGATGGTGTAACGGCTTTTCCGTTGTCAAGCGTTTCTTCGCGTAACAGACGGGCAATTTCCGCGGCTACCCACACCGCTTCCGCGGGACCGTTGCTTTCGGTTTCTTCCTCGTTTTTTACGGCGATTCCGTTATCAAAAATTGCAACTTGGACGGGTGGAGCGTCCGTTTCCGAATGCTCGGAAGATTTTGCATATACCAAATCGTCTTGCGGTCGGTATCCAACGCTCTTTTCGCAAGCCGAGAACAAGAATCCGCAAACGCTGTTTGCAAAATCAATGATGGGACGGTTGCAACGGAAATTTTCCGACATAAAAACGCAAACCCCGTTTTCGCCGTTTGCTTCCGAGTCGGTATAAAGCGGCATGGAACGGCGGTAGGAGGAAAAGATTGACGGCTCACTGCCTCGAAAGCCGTAAATGCTTTGCTTGATATCGCCGACCATAAAACGGCGGTTGTCTCCGATTAATGCAAAAATACGGTCTTGAAGCATGTCTACATCCTGATATTCATCAATGTAAACCTCATCGTACTGTCCGGCAAGCTCTTGCGCCAGTGCACTGCTGCTTCCGTCTCGGTCTGTCAGCAGGCGATAAAGCATGCTTCGAATATCACGGTATTCCAATATGCCCCGTGCTTTTTTTTCTGTCAGCAAGCGTGTTTCATATTCCGAAAAAAGAAAATAAAGCATGTCGCAAAGTTCTGCCGTTTGTAACAGCTGTACGGAAAGCAGTTCTTCCGGCCATTCCAGTTTGGCTTGTACCTTGGAGGCAATTTCCTTGCGGAAAACAGCGCGAAAATTTTGGTAGTCGGAAACCTGCGCGGGCTTGTTGCGTATCGAAGGAAACCGTCCTACAATAAACGAAAACGCCGTGTTCCGCAAAGCCGTATAGTTCATTTTTTCCAAAGAGCAGAGCATTGCATCGCAGTAAGCAATATCGGTTGAAATGAGAGGTGCGCATTTTTTTTCGATATCCGAATCAAAAGCAAGTTCTTGTTGCAAGCGCTCCAATTCGGCGCGGTATCCGTCAAATAACTCTTTCAGATAATTTGAAAGCGTTGTACCGTATGAAGAACACATAAAATCGGATTTTGCGGCATGACGGAGCGCTTCGGCAGATTGTTTCAAGCGTTCGATTCCGTCCGGATAGGCTTCAAATTGCTTGAAAAAGTCGAGCAAAAGCGCGTTCAGCTTTCCATCACTTCGGTTAGAAAGCAGATGATCCATGGCAATTGCAAAACGGTTGTTTTCAATTTGGTCAAAAAGAGCTTCGCTTTTGTCTTTTGTGTTGTAACGCAGATAAAAATCCTCTATCAATTCTTCCATTATTTCCGTGCAAATCGGAAGTATTTCACTCTCGTCTGCAATTCGGAACGTAGCGGGAAGTTCCAATTGTTCAAAATGATTGCGAACTATTTTTTGAAAAAAAGAATCAATGGTAGAAATTTGCGCACTGCCGAGCGCAAGCAATTGACCTGCAAGACGGCGGTTGCCGGGATTTTGCGACAGTGCTTCGCCAAGCGCCGTTGCAATACGGCTTTTCAATTCCGCCGCTGCCGCTCGCGTAAAGGTGACAACCAAAAGGCGGGAAATATCGGCCGGATTTTTTTCATCGGTCAAGCGGCGGATAATTCGCTCGGTTAATACACTGGTTTTGCCGGAGCCTGCGGCGGCAGACACCAAAACGGCGCGTCCGGAAAGAGACATCGATGCCTCTTGCGATGCGGTCCATTTTCTGCTCATTCCGTTTCACTCCTTTCCTTTTCCGAATATGCTTTGTCACAGTTTGCACGGACGGGACAAAACATGCATGCTTGCTCGGAGGGGGTTTTTTGCGCTTCTCCTGCCAAGATACGCTCTGCCGCGTGGATGACGGCCTGGTTCATATCGTCAAACAGGGCAGCGATTTCTTCGGCACTTTGCGGCAATAATTTTTTGGTATACCGTTTGGCTTCCTCTGCGTCTGCCGCATCGGCAATTTCGCTTTCGGAAAGCAAAAACCCGCTTCTTCCGACACCGATTTTTCCTTTTTCATTGACCGCGTAGAGATATTGGGCACCACCGGGCAGGTAATGCGCCGGATTGGAAGAAAGAACCGCAAAAAGATAAAGAACCAATTGAATATCCATTCCGGAGCGCACATCGTCCAAGCTGAATTTGTGCATGCCGGATTTGTAATCGACCACTCGAACGTACAATTTGCCGTTCTGTTCCAACAAATCAATGCGGTCTACCTTTCCGTTCAGTGTAACGCGCGTACCGTTTTTTAAGGTTAAAACAACGGGAGGTAATCCGCCTTCTTCCGGTGCGCCGATGACCTGTTCAAACTTTGAAGGGACAAAAGCGCTGATTTTTAATTCTGCTACCATATCTTTTAGCATAATCAGCGACATTTTTTTGAGTCTTGCAAAAAGATGCAACAAACGGCTGTTCATCATTTCCGGAGGCAGCGGACAAACGCAGGCAAGATAATCCTCTACAATTTGATTGGCAAGCAAGGGAATTTCATCTTCCGGCGGCAGATGAAGCTTTTTGTCTTTGCCGAGAGAGGCTTTTAAAAAATGTTCAAAAACATAATGCAAAAAAATTCCATCGTCTGCATAACTCGGACGGGAATCCTTTTTCTCGCGTAGGTGAATCCGATAGATGCTGTAATAGGAATAGGGGCAAAGCATAAAGGTTCTGATTTTGGATTGGGAAAGCCTTAAAGTAACATTGCAATCGGCGGCGGGAAGCGTCATGAGAGGCTCGTGCCGCCGTGATGTTTCATGATTGTTTAAAGCGATTCTGATTGCATCAAGATCAAATATCTGCGGCCGACGGTTCAACAAAAGACATACACGGGAAAAAGCCAAAGAGGGGGTACGCGTGGCACCGTCAAGTCCGGAGGTTACCGTAGAAAGGAAGAGATGCTCGCAGGGCTTTGTCATTGCGCGGTAAACATAAAGCAATTCATCGGATGTACGCACATCGGTACGGGAATCCAATGTCAATCCCAAATGTTCCAGCTCTTCTTTGTCTCCGTCTGTCAAAATTCCGTCATCGGTGACGGTGCGCGGAAAGTCTCCTTCACAAAGACCGAGCAATAGGGAAGCACGGATATTTTCCACACGCAGGGTAGAGGCGGAGCCGATGACAACGCAGTCATGAAGATTGGGGACGGAGGCAAGCTCTGTTTTGGAAAAGAACAGAGAAAATACGGCAATCAACTCTTCCGTGGTGACTTCGGCATTCGGCAATACGCGGCAAAGCGTCATCATGGATTCGGTCAAAAAACGGTATAAGCGTACGGTTTCACCGGCTTCTCTCCGATTATCTGCCAACAGTTCTTTTTTTGCACGGTCGGAGAGCTGTTGCGGGATATTCAATTTGCACAGGTAGCGATACAGTGCGCGGCAACGATGAAGCAGTTTGTTCGATTGCCGGAGCTCCGCTTCCAAAAGCAACAACGGCTCCATTACAATACGCCGTACACGGTTTGCGGCTTCCAAAATTTCTTTGGCACGTGCAGACATTTCCGTGGTTAATCCGTCCGGATTCATACTCCATGTTTCATCGGTGAACCGACTGCCGGAAATCAGCCACGTTTCGCAATATTCTTCAAACATGGCGGCATCGGAAAAATCGGCACCGGTAAGACCTGTTTTTACCAATGTCATGATGTCCTGAACATGATAATGTCGGTGAATGGCACGCAATGCGGAAAGCACCAATCTGGAAAGCGGTTTGGAGGCAAGGTCGGTTGCTTCCGATAAAAAATACGGAATGCGGTACCGTTCAAATGCGGCATCCAAAATACCGCGGTATGCTTCCGTATCTCGCACAACCACTGCAATTTCTCCGTAATGCATACCGTTTTGTACAAGCTCCGAAATATGAAGTGCCGCCGCTTCTGCCTCTTCGTAAAGATTGGTACAGGAAAGCAGGGAAACACTGCCGTCCTCCTCCGTTTGATTGGTTGCAGAATGCTTGGCATCAAATCGCCAAATATCGCGTTCGATTTTGACCAACGCCGCCGGCTTTTCGGCATCCTTTGCAGGCAATTCGATTTTTTCTATCGGAATGTTCACTTGAAGCGCCAACTTGTTCAGCCGTTTCGCGGTTCTCATCACACTTTCAAAGTGGGGAAGCCGGGAAGAGAAGCTGTCGGCACACAGCGCAACGGTTACAAGGCTTGCCTGCTTGAGAATCTCTTGCAAAACGGCATATTCCTGCGCGGTAAAGCTGGTGAACGAATCAATATATAAATGGCAATTTTGAAAATACTTGTTTTCTTGCAAGAGCTTTGCCATGCGTGCCAATTTGTCCGATGGATCGGTTCCGAACAGGTCTTCGCTCTTTTGACGAAAGGTGGCGGCAACGAGCGCGAGGTCGGAGATCTTTTTTTGCAAGGTGCTGTCCGGCGACAAATCCTGTGCCGCGGTTTCCAATTTTTCGGCGGTAATGCCGTTGTTGTGAAGTTCGGTTACGGTTTGGAGCATGAGTGTGGCCAAAGCCGTGTCGTTTTTTGCATTTTTTCCGTACTGTAAAAGAATCGGTGAAAGTTCACGCAACGTATCCCACATCAAAACCGTACGGGTTCCGTTGTCCAAAGTTCCCTGTGTTACGCCGCCGTATTCCCGAAATACCGCTTCCGCAAGTCCGGAAAAATGCACAACTTCAAAAAAAAGTCCTGCATTTTGCGGTAACATCGCGGGCAAATCGCGTTCACTGATGTATGCTTGCTGTTCCGGAACCAACAAAAAACAGCGAATGCCGTTTTGAATGTCTTGTGCAATGAGGTCGGTCAGAAGAGCGGTCTTTCCGGCGCCCGATGCCCCGCATACCAACTTTAACATGTAGGCTCGTCTCCTTTCTTTTCTGTATCTCCTGTATCAAAAAGCCGTAAATTGCGGCCGATTGTGTCTCTGCCGCGCCAAGAAAATGCTCTTTCCTGAAAATCGCGGTCTGTCATTCCGTCCAATACGGCTTTGGTCAAATGGGAAATGTTGTCCTCACGAAAATAGGGAATGGGAGAAAAAATACTGCCGCTTTTGATTGCGCGTACGGTATGCGGGCATACTTCTTGGCAAATATCACAGCCCCAAACAGAACCGTATTTTATTATTTTTTCTTTTTCGATTTCGGTGAGAGCACCTTTTTTTTGCGTCAATGCGGAAAGACATCCGCCGCAGTCGGCGGCAGGACAGGCTTTTAAACAGGCACCGCAATGCTCGCAAAAGGAAACGGCTTGGACATGACAGGGAAGCTTTGCATCGGTGATAATCTCTCCCAAAAAAATGTAAGAGGAGTATTTTTCCGTCAAAAGCAACCGATTTTCTCCGATGATTCCGAGTCCTGCTTTTGCGGCGGCTTCCGTTTCTGCCAAGGGCGAATGATCGGCAAAACCTTCAAATTTGTTCTGCGGAAATTTTGCTCGCAGAATCGGCAAAATCTCGTCAAACAGTTCCCGAAAGAGCACGTGATAATCTTTTGCTACCGCATATGCCGACAAATTGCGCGCCGGATCCATACAGGCAGGAGAAAAATACGGGACGGCAAGCATAACGGCTGTCCCGTCCGCAATGCCTGCGCGTTCCAAAAGATACGGCTTTTGGATACGGCATTCTTTCAGGGGAATCGGAGCGAAGCAATCCAAATTCTTTTTTTTCAAAATTTCCGATAAAAATAAAAACATATCTTTCTCTTTTCAAAATTTTATGGTATAATAACTTCAGTGAAGCCTTGCTAACGCAAGTCTTCGGGCTACGCCCCGTCCGCGCTTTGCGCGGCTTCGTTATTGACG
>CAYYCU010000007.1:0-22671 GCA_964470415.1 uncultured Ruminococcus sp. | reverse complement strand
AGTGTAACTGCAAAAAGCCTGTCGACTTACTGCAATTACACTATACACGGGGGCGCCGCAAAAGTCAACATATTTTTTCAAAAATAATAAAAAATTTTCAAACAGGGGCCGCGAAGCCGGCGCAGAAGACGGCGTCAGCAGATAGGAAGCCCAGGATTTCGCGGGGATAAGCGTTCAGCCAGTCTTCGACGGCCTGGACTTCCTGGACGCTCACTTTTCCGAAGTCCGTCCCCTTCGGGAACCACCGCCGGATCAGGCCGTTCGTGTTCTCGTTGGTGCCACGCTCCCAGGACGAATAGGGGTGACAGTAATAGACCTTCGTCCTGGGGCCTTTCCGGCGACAGCTTCGTTCCATGCCGGCCGCGTCGGCGAACTCCGATCCGTTGTCGACGGTGATCGACTTGAAGGTGGCGCGGAAGGCCGGTGATCCCATTTTCCGTTCCAGGCGATCCAGCGCACGAACGACACTGGCCGACGTGTGGTCCTTAACCTTGATGATGATTTCTTTTCGGGAATACCGTTCAGACAGGACCAGAAGGGCTTCCTTCGTCTTTTTCTTGCCCAGGACACTATCCATTTCCCAGTGGCCGATCGTCGCCCTGGCGTTGATTTCTTCCGGACGCTGTTCGATACTGGTTCCGGCGGACGCTCTGGCCGCCTTCTTATGGGTGCGGGTGTAGCCGCGCTTCTTCTTTCCGTGGCGCGGAAGGTCTTCCATTTCCAGCGACAGGAAGACGCCTTTCCGGATATAGGAATACAGGGTGGACTTACAGATCGACGTCTTGAAGGTCAGGCCCTGGGTCCGGATTTCCCCCAGCACCGCCGCCGGCGAATAACCGTCTTCGCCGATCCGCTTTTCGATATAGGCCGCCAGTTCGTGATCGTCACCGATCTTCAACTGGGGGCCTTTATTCGTATCGTTGTATTTGCGGGTCGCTTCGGCCACGTCACAGCTATAACGGACTTCCTCCGTCAGGTCGGAATTTGTGTGGATATATTGGCCCCGCTTCAGTTCATAATACACAGTCCGAAGGCTGACACCCAGGGCGTCGGCGATCGCCTGTTTTGTCATGCCCTGGCGCATATACTTTTCAATATTCAGGCGGTCAGTCCTGGTCAACTGGCGGAATCTGCGTCGTTTCATGGGTGTCGTCCTCCTTCAGACATTCGAAAAAGGCCCCGTCCGTCTGGACAGGGCCTTTCGGTCATGCGTTCGTTTCGGTTATCTTTGCGCTGATCGCTTCCTTGATGAAGGCGTTCACGCTCATTCCGGCCGCCGCGGCCGCCTGGGCAATGATCTCCCTGTCCCCCTTCGGGACCGTGATTTCGATTCTGTCATACGCCTTCAGGTTATAGCGTTTGTTTGCGGCTGTTTGCGCCTTTGCCATAACGGATCACCTTCCTTCTGGTGTCCATTATATACTACCGGTAGTATATTGTCAAGCATAAAAAACGGCCCCGTTGGATCACTCCGAAGGGGCCGTTTATTCTTCGTCTTCTGCCAGGTCTTCGACCAGATCGTCGAAGGACACGCCGAAGACCGCCGCGAAGGCGCGGACTTCGTAGTCCGTGACCAGGCGGTCGCCGGATTCAATTTTGCTGACGACGTCCTGTTCCATGATCACACCGCGGGTCTGCATTTTTGCGGCCAGTGTAGCTTGTGACCACCGCCGCGCCGTCCGAAGGCACCGGACGCGGTCCCCGCAGATATTCTTTCGGCCGTTGTAGTCGAACTTCTTCACGCCCTGTCCCTCCCTTATGCGAATATCCCATATTTTAATTGACTTTAGCATAGTTTTCGACTATCCTTATGGTAATATCCCATAACTTCGGGATAATTCAAAAGGAGGGTCAGAATATGGGTGCGAAGAACTGGGTTCTGGAAGGCGACTATAAACACAAGGCCGTCATAATGAAGGGCGGAAAGGCCGTCCTGAACGTGGGCCTGATGAAGAACGTCAACCTGGACAGTTCCACGATCGACCAGATCGAAGTCGTGGACGAAGACGCACAAAAAAGCATGGGATCGGCGGTGGCGCGTGGCGCCGTCGGCTCTCTGCTTCTGGGGCCGATCGGCGTTGTGGCCGCGGCCACGGCGAAGACGAAGGGCGTCCATGTTGTCGCCGTTCAGTTCAAGGACGGGAAGAAGTCCTTGCTGGAACTGGACGACACGCGCTTCAAGGCCTTAAAAATCGCGATGTTCTGAAGAACAAAAAAACGCCCAGGGGTTCGTCCCCTGGGCGTCTTTCTATTTGAAGTATTTCATGTAGCCGCGCTTCTTCAGTTCCTGTTCGAACTTCCGCTGAAGCCGCGCTTCCTGGGTGCGCTTCGTGGCGTTGATCGCCCTTTCCAGGGTGTAGTGACCAGGGATCAGGGACTGGACGAACATTCCGCCTTGCGGGTCCTTCGGCTGGTAAACGAAGGAATTTCCGTCCCAGTGTCCAGGGACGAAGTGACCGCGGAAGCCGTATTCCAGCGGCTTCGCATACGAAAGATTGTTGAAGACGTCGATCTTGTAGACCGTGCCTGTCCGGATCGCCTTCGTGCTACACTTGAAGTTCCGGCGGTAGTCGCCGGTGTTGATGATGTTTTCTTCGGTGCATATCTTTCGCGCCTGGTCGCGGGCGAAGCGGCCTTCGCCGACGACCAGTTTGTCCATGATCTCCGGAATGTCGTCCTGAAGGGCGACCAGGGCCTTCCCGAAGTTGGCCAGTCCGTCCATTTTGATTCCCATAGCGTCAGACCTTCTTCGTATAGTTCAGGCTGATCCAGCCGGCGCCGGACTTCAGGCGTCCCCAGGCCCCTTTTTCCTCGACGATGGTGTAGACGCCGCGGTCCTTGATCTGGCCGGCGACGGCGTAGGACGTGCCAGGGCCTTTCCGGATATTCAGGACGGACGCCGTCACGCGGACGCGGTACGGGGTGAAGGCGGCCGCGGGCTTCTGGGCCGGCTCCGCCGACGTAGCGGCGCCCAGGCGTTCGTTCACCTGGGCCGCGATCTGGCCGTGGAGGTTATAGAGATAGTCCCCAGGACAGGCCTTCGCCGCGAACCACCGGTGAACGGTCATGTTCTGTTTCTCCACCTGGCCGATCAGGGACTTGTCGCCCTTCCACAGAAGGGCCTTGATCCCGTTCCGCTTGCAAATATCCACCAGAAGGTCGATCAGGGCGGAAAGGGCCTGGTCCGTCACCTTGTAGGGGTGGGCCGTGTCGGACGCGACTTCGATCGTGACGGCGCGGTGGTCGTTGGCCTTGTTGGAGGAACACCAGGACCGGTCCTTTTCCTCCACACACAGGCCGATCGAACCGTCCTTCCCGACGACATAGTTCGCGGAACATTCGCGGGTGGTCGTGGCGAAGTAGTCACAGCCTTGTTTCGCGGTCCACTGGCCGACGATACAGTGGATCGTGACCGTGTCGATCTTATGGTTCCGCGGGCTGGTCCGGTGTGGGCTGATCCTGGTGTAAGTCGTCAATGTGCTGTTGCTCATGGTTCGATTCCTCCGTTTCTGTCAGGGTGTCCGCCGGCGCGTTCAGGATCGCGACGAACTTCGTGAAGGCTTCCTTGATGTACTTACAGGCGACCAGAAGAACGGCGCCGACGATGATCAGATCGGCGAACAACTCCGTGTATTCTTCTGGAATATTCCAGCCGACTTCCGACGCGAAGATCGGAAGGGCGGTGATCGCGACACACAAAAGCGTCAGGCCGACGATGAACGTCGCCGCCTTCAGGCCGCCGGTCGCCAGTTTCTCGCGGCTGAAGGGTTCGCGGTTGATCTTGATGTTGTACCACAGGGAGAACACGACATTCGCCAGGTAGGCACACAGGAAGATCGCCATAGCATAGCCGATCTTGATCAGGTTCCCGATGATGATTTCGAACATAGTTCATTCCTCCTTGTCGACCAAATCGCCGTATTTCTGGCGAAGTTTGATCCTGTTTTCGGTTTTGGCCTTACTGTAATAAAAGCCGGTCGCCGTGGCGGCTTCCCCGAATATGGCCGGTATCAGGTAGGCCAGGGCGTCCGTGTTGCCGGTCCTCCACACCATGACACAGGTGAAGGCCGTCACGAAGATCGTGACGGCCCCCACAGTGCAAACGATGATTTTGGAGAACTCGCGGCGGGTCTTACTGCGCCTTTTCAAGGTCTTCGATCCGGTGGTTCGCGACCTTGATCCGTTCGTCGAAAACGGCGGCCTGTTCTTCCAGCTTGAAGGTCCGTTCGATCACGGAATTGTGTTTGTCGACCTTTTCTTCCAGCTTTTCCAGGCGGTAGGCGATCAGGGCGGAACTTTTCCGGTTCGCCAGGTAGGCACCGGCCAACGTGCCGACCAGGGAAAACAGGGCGATAATGATTTCAGCCATTTACTCCGTCACCTCCGTCCAGCCGTAGACGCCAGGTTCCCAGACATTCGCCGCAACGTCGGACGTCCAGTGTTTCCCGTTGTGGGCCACCTTCGCGCCGGCTTCATAGGCGTCGTGCGCGCCGACGGGCTGGGACCATTCGGGCCATTCCTCCGTCGGGTCGCCGATCTTCGACCACAGGGACGCGGCGACGTCCGGCGCCCAGTCGGCCTGGGACGTGTGGGCCTGGTTACAGCGGTACAGAACGCCGCCGTGGCGGCGGATATTGCCCTGGGCGTAGGCCACAGGATAGGCCCAGGGGGAAAACTGGTCGACGTTCTCCGTGGCGGTGACGTCGTCGATCTGGCCGGATTCGGTCAGGGTGACGAAGGCGATAGAGGTCGCGGCCGCGATCTGGGCGACGGGGTTGTTTTTCTCCCGTTCCTGGGCCTCCTTCATGCTGATCGTTTCGCAGTCGAGCGGGTTAAATGCCATGTTTTCTTCCTCCTTTCATGCGAACCGGATCGTCGCCTGGGTGACTTCGATTTCCTCCGTCCCCTTCAGGATATAGAACCGGTAGCCCAGGCCGTAGCCGTTGGCGTTGGTGGTGTTCGCGAAGGTGTGGACCAGGCGGTTCGCCTTGTCGGTGATGTCCTCCCAGACCGGATTCGTGTCGAAGGGGTTGTTCGTCACTTCCAGGTGAAGGGTCGAACCGGCCGGACGTTCGGACGGGTACAGGGAAACAAAGGCCTTCGTGACCATCGCGTCGGTGTTGAAGGCCCGCGCGGCCGCGATCCTGGTGACGGTGCGGCTGAAGGTGATCGACCGGACGGCCGTTCCGCCGGCTCCGTCGGACACGGTGATCTTCAGAACATGGGTCCCCGCGGTCAGCTTCAGCCAGACGTCGGACAGGTCGGCGGTGTTGGTGGCGCCGGCCGTGGCGGTGAAGGTCCGAAGGGTGATCGTTTCGGACCCGTTGGTCACGGTTTCCGTGACGGTCAGGGTCTGGGTGGCGGACTGGGCGTCGGTGACGGTGTACTGGTGCGTGAAGGGGTCCGTCTTCGCGCCGACGTTGGCGTCGGACCCGCTGATCACAGGGGCGGTGTTGTAGGAAATAGTCTTCGCCGATCCGGTACAGTAGCCCGATTCGTTACCGACGGCGTCGACTGCCTTCACGCGGGCGTAGTAAGTCGTTCCGGACGACGGGACCGTGTCCGTGAAGGTCTTCGCGGTGGTGACGCCGATCTGGGTCCAGACGCCGGAATCCACCTTCCGTTCCCAGACGTAGGAAATGGCGTCACCCTCCGGATCGGTGGAACCACCGGTGGACAGGACCAGGGCCTGTCCCGCCTGGGGTGTGCCGTAAGTGATGGAAGTCGGGTCGGTGGGCGGCTGATTCCACAAGAGGATATAAGCGCCGTCTGTGTCGGTTGTATCGGATACCAGATTCGAAGATGCCAAATACAAAGCCGGCCGGACGCCGTCGCTGCCAAGGTACGCGCTGTCGTAGTCCAGACTGCCGTCCGTGCTGACAAAGCGCGCAAGGTTCGCGTTGCCGGCGTACGGGGTTCTCAACCACCAATACCAGTAAGACGAAGAAGTCAGGCTGGAATTTGTGTATTCGGACTTGCTGACCGCTTCGGCGGTGGGGTAGCACTGCCGGCGGGCGGCGGAACTGAAGTAGGACCACAAAGAACCTTCGGCCACGCTGTTTTCGTTGGTCAGACCGACATTCGTGTTCGAAAGCAAGAATACCTTCCGCGTGATGTCCTCATATCCGCCGCCGTCGGTGGCGGTGTTCAGGGCGACGCGGATCGTGCTGTCCAGGATCGCGTTCCGGAAGTCGGCTTCGAAGTTCGACAGGAAGCCGGCTTCGGCGTCGTACTCGTTGTAGTTGCTCCACACGTTCGCGTTCGTGGGGGCGGCGTCGGCGCTATGCCGCGCGGAATACCAGGACGAAGCGGCGCTGTTCAACCACTGGTCAATGTTAGAAACGGAATAACGGTTATTGCCGTAGTTCTTCCGGTCGCTGTTGCTGTTGGACGATTCCTTCGCGTCGAAGCACTTCAGGGTGATCATCTTTTCCGTCACCAGGCCCGTTCGCGACTTGCTGGTGTCCTGGGTGCCGACGATCCACCGGATCGCCTGTCCGTTGTACTTCGTGTTCGCCGACTTGACGACGCTTCCAACGGGCAAAGCGGACAGTAATTTCGCCATAGGGTTTTCCCTCCATTTCTTTCCTGAACAGGGAGAAGAACAGGTCGTCGATCTCGCTGATCAGGTGATAACTGTTTCCGTGTTCGGCGTGACCGGTCCAGGAATTATAGGACTGAAGGACCGTGTCGAAGTCGACACGGCCTTCGTCTACCAGGTGGCGGAACTTCTTGATCTTCCGCCTGATCCGGTTCTTGCTCTCACGGCGTACCTTCCGGACGACTTTTCCGGTGTCCGTCAGGTAGGTCCGGAATCCCAGGAAGTCGATCCCCTGGGATAACGGGAAAATGGCCGTCTTTTGGTTCAGTTCCAGGCCCAGCGGGACCAGGAACCGGCGGATTTCTTCCAGGCAGTATTGCAAATAGGCCTTGTCTTCGTGTATCAGATAGAAGTCGTCCATATAGCGGCCGTAAAACTTGATTCCCAGACGTTCCTTGATCATGTGGTCCATTTCGGACAGGTACAGGATCGCGAACCATTGTGAAGTGTGGTTCCCGATCGGGATTCCTGGTCCCTCCGTGGAATCGACGATCATATCCAAAAGCCATAGGACGTCGCGGTCCTTGATGTGCCGGCGAAGCTGACTTTTCAGAACGTCATGATCGATCCGATAGAAATATTTCCGGACGTCGCACTTCAACACCCAGCCGCCGGCGCCGTTCTTGCGGTAGTAGGCCGACATGAACGATTTCAGGCGGTCAAGTCCGAAGTGGGTCCCTTTGCCCTTCTGACTTGCGTAGTTGTCATAGATAAAGGTCTTCGAAAGAAGCGGTTCAAGGACCTGATCGCATAAACAGTGCTGGACGATCTTGTCGCGGAAGCTGTTATACATGATCAGCCGTTCTTTCGGCTCCCTCACGATGAAGCAGTTATAAGGGGACAGGCGGTATTTGTGCCGCTGAAGCATGACTTGAACGAACATAAGATTTTCCAGGACGTTCGCTTCGTACTTACACACGGAATACTTCCACCGTTTCCCTTTGCGCGCTTCTGTAAACGAATGATAGAGATTGTTTAAGTCCGTCACGGACGCGAAGTCATGGGTGGGCGTTCCCTGATCTTTCTTCATAATAGAAAAATCCTCCTTGACGCTGATAGTCCGGCCGTCGCTGTTGAAGGCCTTTCGTCGTCAATCATGTATTGACCGAAGGGACTGTCGCGGCCCTTCGGAAGGAAACGATCTCCTTTGTTGGTGATACTCTGCTTTCAGGCTTCCCGCCCTAATCAGTCCCGTTTTCCACCAAATCCGGCCGGACGCCGTTGTTGCCATTGTACGCGTTGTTGTTGTTCAGACTGCCGTCCGTGTTGACATTGCGCGCATTGTTCGCGTTGCCGGCGTTCGGGGTGACAGATCGTTCCCTAATGGGTTATGATCAGCCTTCCGGAATGGCGCCGGCCGGCTCCACGGGGATTCCCGTTTTCCGTTCGGCGTCGTACCATCGGGCGGTCATACATTTCACGTCGACCGTCAGTTTCGTCCAGTAGTCGAAGGTCCCGCGGTCGATATAGCCGCGGTCCTTCGATAACTGGATCATGTGGAGTAACTTCTTGCACTCCGTCAGGGCGGCGCGCTGAAGTTTCAGACGGTCGGTCTTGTCCTGGTCGTCCATAATGGGGAAGATTTCATTCGCTTCGACCAGGTCGTCATATATCGCCAGGGCGTGTCCCTGGATTTTGTTCGTCACGGAAAAGCGGATTTTCTTCGGAAACCGTTTCGGGTTGTCGGTGGTCGACAGGGTGAAGTCGATCATCTTATCCGCGACGGGCAGAATGTGAAGCGGGCTTTCGCCCTTGCTGGGCTGACTGCGCTGATAGTTTCTTCGCGATCCCATTGATACACCTTCGATTCCGGATATTCTCGATCACAGCGGCGTCGCCGGTAAAGTCGAAGCCGTAGTCCCGAAGGACCACGGCTTCTTCTGTCCCGTCGTAGGTCATGCCGCATAGAACCACGCTGTCGCCCTCACAGAAGCCGCACACGGGCCGAAGTTCCGTGAACAGGTTTGATATAATGCAAGAGGTTTCCGACGGCGTGGCGGCGATCCTGGTCATAAATAAAGACGGTTCAGCGTCTGATCCAGAATCCCTTCCGGAACGCCGGTCCCGTCGTAGCCCTTCCAGTTGGCAAGCTGGGCGGGGGCGAAGGTGTGGGTCACGGTGGTCCCCGTGAATCCGGTGTCCAACTGCTCCTTGATCGCTTCGATGTCGCTATCCTGGCGCCGCTGGACCTGCTCCGTGGTTTCGCCGGTGGTTTCGCTGACGGTGGTCGCGGCCTGGGTGTGGACCAGGGGCGCGGCGTAGGCGGTCATTTGCGCGTGGGTGACGTAGGCGCCAGGGGCGACCTGAACGGACACGGACGCGGCTTCCTGGTTCGTCACAAAGACCGCCAGGTCGTGAATGTGGACGGTGTCGGCTTCATCTTCGAAGGACGTCGCCGGAAGGACGTTGTCGCTGTCGCCGCCGTCCAGCCAGCCATAACAGAACATGATCGTGTTCCCGTCGATGTCGGTTCCGAAGACGCCGACTTCTCTGATCCAGACTTCGGCGTCCAGGCCTTCGTTCGTCACCTGGACAGGAATCCGCATGATCGCGGGGTCGCCTTCGATCAGTTCCTTCACGCCCAGATTCACGGACACGTTTTCGGGCGCGACCAGGTCGGACAAGGTGTTCGGGCTGACGGTGGCGACGCCGCTTCCGGCAGACGCATGGGTCAGGGTCAGCGGCCGTCCGGCCGCGATCAGGGCCGTCAGGGCCGCCGATCCGGCGTCCGTGACGATAGACTTGAATTTTGCCATTCGGGTTTCCTCCTTATGTGGCCGGCGTGTAAATGTGCCGGTTCAGTGTGACCATAGCGGAACAGGCGGCCGTCTGGGCCGGTGTGTCCTTTTGCGGAAGGTCGGTCTTCATGCGAAGGACCAGGTTCGCGGGGATCATCTGGCCCAACGTGGCGACCAGGGCGTCCCGCTGGGAATAGCCTTCCAGCCTGATTCGAATGAACAGATCATAGGCCTGATTGTCCAGGGTGACGGTGAAGTCGTCGCTGACGGTCTTCAGGTACTTCAGAAGGGACCTGTATGTGTAGGGAAGCTGGTCAAGGTACTTTATCAGGATTCGTTCGCGGCGCGCTTCCAGGGTGTCCCCAGCGGCCACAGAAAGGCCCATAATAGCTTCCCAGCGCTGACACCCGTATTCGGACAGGGTGGACAGGAAAAAGTCGTCAGCGGCCGTCCTGACGTCGTCCAGGGCGTTTTCGAACTCCGGCTGTTCCGCGTTGGCGATCTGCTGAAACTCGACCAGTTCCTGAAGGCACCGCGGCCAGTATTCTTTAAGTTTCATTTGTGATCCCTCCCAGGGTCGGAATCGCGTCGGAATCCAGAACGATATTCTGGGTCCCGTTGTTGATCCTGGTGTCGGTAATGTCGATCACGCCGGTCACAGACAGGACCTTCGTTTCCACCTGGGACACGCGGACGGTGATCCCCGTCTGGGCCGCCCAGTCCTTCGCAAGGGTGGCGAAGTAGTCCTGGATCGCGGCCGTGACGCCATTTTTTACAGTTTCCCAGGTGTAGCCGGCGGCAAAGGTCAGCTTGAAGGAAACGTTGATCGCGGTCCCCGTGACGCCGACAACAGTGACGACGTGGCCGATCGGCGCGATCCCGACGCCTTCGCCCTGGTTCTGAACAGGGTCAACGGCGGTCTGGACACTGTTCACCAGTTCGGGGGACGGGACGCCCCAGTCGCTGTTCACGAAGACGATCTTCACCGTTCCGCCGCCGTTCCAGACGGGGAACACCTTCACGGCGCCGACGCCCTGAAGCAGTTCGACCTTCGTCCGGTAGTCGGCGATGTTGCCGCCGTATGCCTGGGATTCCAGGCTTTCCAGGTAGCGGGAATAAAGGTCCGCGTCGCTTTCGGCGTCTTCACCGTTGATCAGAATGTCCGCCAGTCGCGCCGCGCCCAAGCCTTCAATGAAGTCGATCGGGAAAAGGTTTCCCTGATACTGGTTTCCGGCGGCTCCGGCGGTTTCACACCGAAGTTTGAACTGTCCAGTGGCGATCTTCTCCGTCACGACATAGTTCAAGTCGCCGCCGGAAAAGCGGGAACCGACCGGAACGTCCATCGCTCCGCCGTCGCCGTCTTCAAAATAGCCCTTCCGGATCGCGGCCGTGGCCGGCGACCGGAAGACGCTTCGTTCCTCACACTTCCGCGTCAGGTCGTCGCCGGTTTCGGTGTCAGGGAAGGCGCGGTCCATGAGATAGGCCAGTTCAATATACATGATCGCCAGTTCGGCGGCCGCCGGTGCGATCGCGTCGTAGACGACGGACCCTTCCCGCTTGTCAATGGAAGCCGACACACGGGAAAGGCACCGTTCCATGATGTTTTCGAAGGTTTTGTCCTCATACTGCATTGTTGCCGACCTCGCTTTCAATGGGGATTTCGCCGAAGATCGTTTCGGCGGTGAACTTCACGGAAGCTGTCCTTTTGTTGATCTGGGTCACTTCGAAGTCGGTGACGCCGGTGATCCGGCTGTCTGCAAGAAGGGCTTCCGTGATAACACGCTTGATTTCACTTGCAAACACCGGATAACTTTTCCCGACGACTGCGTCCAGTTCGATTCCGTAGTTCCAGGAATAGATCAGGTAGGCGAACCGCTCCGTCTGAATGATTTTATAGATCGCCTGTTTCATGGCTTCCGTTTCATCGCAGAAGCCGCCGACGCGGCCGGCGTCGAAGTCGATCTTGTATGTCCGCGAAGGGGCTTCGGCGGCGGTCTGGACTTCCAGGTCTTCGCCGATCTTCACGGTAGTCGCGTTTGGAATCATAGGTCACACCCTCCCCAGGACAAGAAAGGCCTGTCCGCCCTGGTTCCGAAGAAGGATTACCTTGTCGCCGACGGCCAGTCCGTAATAATATTCCGACGTTTCGTCGGTGTTGGTCTTGTAGTTGTTCTTCAGGGTGTGGGAATGGGAAGCGAAGGCCGCTTCGCCGCTCCCTCCGCCCTGGTCCATCGTGGAAGGCCCGTCCTTGAAGCCGGTGTGATAATGCGTCGGATAATAACCGGCCTGAAGTTCCTTCGGAACGACGATCACGTCGCCGGATATGTCGAAGCGGTTGTCGACGCGGATCGTCAGGGGCGACGTCTTCGTCACCTTTCCGAAGAACCAGGCGGCCGGCGCGCCGGCGCTGTTGGTGTTCTCCGCGACTTTCTTCATCGTTTCCAGAAGTCCCATTATCACACCACCTTCAGTTTCAGGGTCATAGTTTCTTTCAACAGATCGTGGGTCGCTTCCTCGATCAGGAAGAAGGACTTCACGCCCACGGCGCCGATCCCGATATACAGGACGCGGCCGGCGCGGACTTCCAGGTCGGCGATCGCGTTCAGGCTGAAGGACCGCGAAGGCCGGTTGTAAAGTTCCAGCATTTTCGCGCCGCGCTCCTTGATCTGGGCTTCGTTCATGTCTTCGTCAACGGTTTCGTAGTCCTGAAGGATTCCCCACAGGGACATATTTTTCGAATCCTGGTAGACGTAAACGTCGCGTTTT
Source organism: uncultured Ruminococcus sp. (assembly GCA_964470415.1). GTDB lineage: Bacteria > Bacillota > Clostridia > Oscillospirales > CAG-272 > UMGS1865. The sequence goes on along the minus strand of CAYYCU010000007.1, from coordinate 10,566 downwards.
CCGGTGGTCTTGTTGTCCTTGACCAGTTTGATCTTGTTGTAGGTGTCGGAATCTATGTCCTGATCGTAGGTGAAGCCGGTCGCAAGGCTCCCGTCGCCGACGAACAGGTCCAGTTTTGCTTCCTCGACGTTGCTGATCGTCAGGGACCCGAAGTCGTCCCACAGGACGAACATTTTCCCCGTGTTGATCAGGGTCAGGTCGATCGCCTTCAGGGCGATGTCGAACAGGGTCTGTCCGTCTTCGATCATGGAGGGGATCGTGTAACCGGTGTTCGCCAGGGCGCCGGTCTTCAGTTTGAAGTCGTCGGCGATCTGCTTCAGGATTTCGTCGGCCCGTTTTCCGGTGAAGACATAGGTTTCCTTGTTTTTCTTCAGATACCAGGTCTGGTCGTATGCGGTGATCTGGACCTGGTCCTTTTCGCTCTGGCTGATCTTCACGACATAGCCATAGAAAAGGCCGTCAGACCCGTTCTTCAGGGCCAGGATTCCGCCAGGGGTCCACGCTACGGCGTCGTCGACGATCGCGGTCAGGGTCAGGGAAGCGGGGGAACCGGACCGTTTTGTCGTCCACTTTGCCGCCGTGATCAGCGTCGTCACGTCATGGGCGGCGCCGGTCACGTTGTTCTGGTAAAGAATAGAGATAGCCATATCAGGGAATTGTGAACACCTGTCCAGGATAGATCAGGTTCGGGTTCGAACCGATCGTCCCCTTGTTGGCGTTATAGATTTTCGTGTAGTCCGCCCCGTTGCCGTATAGCGCTTTCGCGATGTTCCACAGGCAGTCCCCAGACTTCACGGTGTAGGTTTTCGACGTACTGGCCGGCTGTCCGGCCCTGGTGGGTTCCTGGGCCTTTGCCGGCTCCGACGCCGTGGCGGGAAGCGTGATCCGCTTCGCGGAGTAGTCCCGCCATTCATACAGTTTGATCGAATAGTAAAAGTCCCCCAGTTCGCCGGACCGTTCTTCATAGTCGAAGGATTCCACGCCCATTTTGACGTTCATGTCCAGGTCGGTTCCCGTGATCAGAAAGCGAAGGGGCGTTTTGCTGTCCCTGGCGTTCTGGATCGCCTGAATGATGGTCAGCGGGTCGCGGACCTGGCCCGTGGTATATGGGGCGCTGGACGCCGGAAGGAAACTGTCCCATTCGATCGTCCGAAGGCCCTTCTTCCGAAGGATCAGGACTTCCCCCAGTTCAAGGACGGTCGTCCGTTCGTTCTTGCCAGGGGAAGACACCTTCAGGACGGCGGGAAGGACGGGAATGTCGATTTCCCGTCCCCCCGCGATCAGCGTCATTCTATATCGGCTCATTAGTTATACACTCCTTCCGCCGCGGCGATGAACTCATTTTCCAGCTTGCGTTCGATCGCTCCGACCACTTCGTCCAGGTCGACGCGTTCGCTGATCTGGGCGTCCATAGCGACGGTCGGGGTCAGGGTGACGAAGTTTTGGACATAACGCATTTCGGCGACGTCCCGAAGGAACTTCAGGTCTTCGTCGGCGATATTGACGTCGCTGTCGATCTGGCCGACAGAATCGACGCTGTCCAGATTTCCGCCGGCCAGGGTCGCGTTCGAAGCGTCCCAGGAAGAAGTCAGAGTGTCCAGTTTGCCGGTGATCTGGGAAAGGTTGTTTGCGATCCCCTTCGCGCCGGTGGACCAGGACGCCGCGGTGGTGGCCGTGTCGATCTTCTCCATGCGGTCATACCGGACGGCGTTTTCACCATAGGAAGCGTCGATCTTCGCCTGAAGGCCGCTTCGCCAGTTGCCGACCGTGTCGGACAGGCTGGACCCGAAGACGGCGTCAATGGCGTTCGCTATGGTTTCCAGGACGCCCAGGACAGAATCGGCCAGTCCCAGGAACAGGCGTTCAATGGAACCGATCGGATCATTAAAGACATTCGCGAAGAACTCCGCAAATGTGGCGATGAAGTTCCAAATGTCGGCGATCAGATTGTAGCCGAAGGCGTACAGGCCGCCCAGAAGGCCACCGACGAAGCCGACAACGTCTTCAATGGTGACACCGGCTTCCATAGCCGCCATGATCAGAAGCGCGACCAGGGCGACCATCATCACCAGGGGCGCGTTTGCAAGCGCCCACGCCGCGGCCTGGGCCAGGATAGGCGCCACGGTGGCCCACAGGTGGGAGATCATGACGGGAAGAAGCACGATCGCGATAGCGGTCAGGATCGCGGAAATGGTGGGCCAGTTGTCCGTCACCACCTGGGCGATCCATGCGGCGCCCGTCGCGGCGTAGCCCAGAAGGCCCATGACCACGTTCAGGGCCACACAGACGGCGTCCAGAATGGCGCTGTTCTGCATGGTGTCAAGAAGCGTATTCACGGCGGTCAGAAGGCGCATGACGCCGCCGACCAGTTTCTGTCCGGCCGCTTCGTACAGTTGCCCGATTTTGTTCTTGAACTGTTCGATCTTGCCGGCGGGGGTGTTGGCGTAGGATTCCGCCAGACCGGCCCAGGACTGGTTGATCACGTCATTGATCACGGCGACCTTCTCCATGTCGGTTCCGGTTTCGATGATCTTCTGCTGGGCTTTTGTCAGTTCGAAGCCTTTCTTCTTCAGACCGTCATAGGTCCCGTCTAACGCCTTGCCTAACTGGGTCGCGTATTCGACCATCTGGGCCTGATCGACGGACGGGCCGCCCATGCCGGCGGCGTAGTTCGCCAGGGTCCCCATCGCCGCGGAAAGGGCTTCAGGGTCCGACAGATAGGTTCCCAGTTCCGCCGCACCAGCGACGAAGGTATCGCCCCCGAAGGTGGTCGTCTTTTCCAGTTCGTCGGCTCTGGCTAAAAGGGAATCAAACGCCCCCTGGTCCATGCCGGCGTTCTTCATCACGACGCCTAACTGGACTTCGGCGTTGTACTGGGTGGAAAATTCGTCGATTGCCTTCTGAATCTGGGCCGTAACGGCGGCGACGGAGAAGGCGGCCATCGCCTTTTTGATCAGGCCTTCCGTTTTCGACCAGGCGTCAGACACTTCGTCCGCGCCTTTGCCGGCGTCCTTCTGCCTGTTGATAAAGGCGTCCAGACGCTTTCGGGCGCGGTCGATCAAAGACGCGCTGTCGTTCAGGGTCCGGCCAGGGTTTACGGCCTGGGTCGCCTTGTCGGCGGACCTGGCGGCGCGTTCCATTTTTTGAAAGGCGGAAGTGATCCGCTTCAGCTTCGCAGACATTCCGTCACGGATCGTCATAGGCGTCGAAACACCAGACACGGTTCATCACCGTCCTTTCTTTCCCCGCCGCGCCGCGGCCTTTTTCTGTTCCTTCTTTTCCTTCTCGACTTGGAGGTCGATGGAAGCATAAATGAAGGCCCGTTCCCGAAGGGGAAGGGCCATCAGCGCGCCAGGTAGGATTTTCAGCCGGTGAAGGGCGTAGTGGGCGTAGACGGATTCACCGTCGGCGTCCGCTTCATTCCCTCCACCGGTGATCAGTTTTTTGCTTCTTCGCGAAGATCGTTCACGTCGTCGGTGAAGCCGTTGACGTCCTGGATCGCGACCAGAAGGTCGACGAACTGTCCAGGCTTCAGAAGGACGTCGATCAGGGCTTCGGCGCCCATAACGCCATACTTCGCCTGAAGTTCGGCGTCCTTGAAGTTGGGGTCCACGGTACAGGCGATCACAAGGCGGTTGTTGTAAAGGTCCATATCGGTTTCCGTGGTCTTCTGGTGGGTCTTCTTGTCGAAGTTCACCTTCTGACAGGTCTTCCGAAGTGCCTTGTTCTCCCCCTCGGTGATCGACTTGACGGTGAAGGGGACGGGGAAGCCGCTGATCGCGACTTCCTCCGTCACCTGCGCGCGTTCCTCGCTCTGCATAAGAAATTCCTGAAGTTTGCCCATGTGTGGTTCCTCCTTTCGAATTTTGGCGGATTAAATCTTGTTGAAGGACTTCAGGAAGTCGAAGTCCTCAAAGGTGAAGTCGGCGTCTTCGTCCAGGGCGTCGTCGGAATCGCCGTCCAGCTTCGCCAGGACGACAGAATCCAGGTTGCAGTCGATCAGAAGGGTCGTCTGCTTGCCGGCGGAAGATTCGGCGTCGTCGTTCTCGATCACCATGTCGAAGTAAATGTCGACGCCGGTTTCCTTCCACTGGCGGATCATGGACCGGAACAGGGGCGTCATGTAGTAAAGGGTCATAGAACCGGAACCGCTGGCGCCGGTGGTCTTATGTCCGGTCATGCGCTTTCCGATCGCCTTGATCTCCGACTTGTTCTTCTCGACGCTGGCTTCGATAGCCTTCGCGAAGAACAGTTCTTCATTATTCCCGTCGATTTTGGCATAGGCGCGGCCGGCCTTGCCGGAAATGGTATCAGGTGCGTTCAAAGTCTTCATGTGGAATCACTCCTTTCGTCAGTTCACGACGACGGTCATGTAAAGTTTCTCCATGCTGTCGTTCGGCTGAAGGGCACAGTCGACTGCGACGTCGCGTTTCCCGTCGCCCTGCTGAACAGTAATGTCGTCAGAAACGAAGTTGCTGATCGCGTCGATCGACTGATACTGAAGGGCCAGGGACACCAGATCAGCCTTGAAAAGCTGGCGGCCGGTGTCGCTGTTGGTCACAAGGCCGATATAGGATTCGCCGAAGATACGGGCGACGTCGTTCGCCCAGCCGTCCATAACACGGACGACACGGTTCGAAGTCCAGTCGGAAGACATATTCTGGCCGATGGTGGTCAGGCTGTTGATGTCGGTCAGGACGCGGGCCTTGCCGTAGTCCGCATAGAAAACGAACTCGCCGCCCTTGATTGCTTCCTCGAACTGGGACTTCGTATATTTGACGTCCACGTCCACGGCGTCGTCGTAGGCGGTGTTTGTCAGGGATTCGTTCACTTCCGCGGCGGCGGAAGCGCCCGTCACCCAGGCGACGGCCTGATCGCCGCTGACGGTGGTCCCGTTGGTCAGGACGACGCCGTTCTTCACGTTGATCAGGCCCATGTGGTCGCCGTCGTAGCCATAAAGGACGCCGACGATCTTCTTCCCCTCATCGTCGCGAAGGCGCTTGACGAAGGCCGCATACAGGGACTTGATGTCCTCGACGATGCCAGGATAGCCGATCACGTTGAAGGTTTCGACTTCGAAGGCAGTCAGGGCGGCGGTGTGCTTCGCGGCGTTGACGGTGTCGTTCTCTCCGCCGGTCAGGGCGGTCGCGGTGGCGGCGGTCAGGGTTTCCGCGGTGCCGAAGGTCACGAAGTCGTTCGCGGTCAGCGTGGCGGCGCCGCCGGACTTCGGGACGGTCTGGCTGTCCATGACCATTCCGTCAAGGTAGGTCACGACGTCGACCTTCGTCGCGTCGTCGACGTTGGTGATAACGGCGACACGGATCGCATTTCCGCGGGTGCCGCCATACTTCGCGGTAACGGTCATTCCGCCGACGGTGGCGCTGGCCTTTGCTCCGCCGCCGTTCACGCGGTAGATCAGAAGGGTCTTCGCGCGCTTCATGGCTTCACGGACCAGAAGGATATTCGCGTCGGTGGGATCGTAGCCGAAGACCTTCAGACTGGTCGCGTTGAAGTCAGCGGCGTTCAGGCTGAAGACCTGGGCTTCAGGTCCCCAGTTCAGTTCAAGGGGAAGGGCGGCGACGCCGCGGGTCCCCATTTTCGCGTTCGTTCCCATGCTGACGAAGTTGATGTAAGCACCAGGAAGAACCTTGTTCTGTACGGTGAAAGAACCTCCACCAATAGGCATAGTTACACGCTCCTTTCAAGGAAGTCGGTCACAAGGCGGACCGCTTCTTCCCGTGTGTAGGTCTGGCCGTCCTTCAGGATCGCCGCGACGGCGTCCTGGGGAAGGCCCAGGGTTTTAGACTTGACCAGTTGTTCCTTCGTGAAGACCGGCGCTTCCTGGTCAGCGGCGCCGTTCTTTTTCTTCTGGGCCATGTTTAGACCTCCGATCTGATCGTGTTGTTCTGATCCAGAAAATACATTGTCGGGATCACTTCCGGCGTGATCACGAAGTTCAGTCGGGCGTCGAACCGGAAGGAAAAGAACCGTTCGTCGCCGTCCTGGTTTGCCGCGATGTTCGTCAGCCGAAGGGACCGGAAGACGTCCTTCCCGTTCTCCGATCGCTCAAAGACGGAAAGGTGTTCAAAGTCGTCCAGCATAGCTTCAAGCCAGACATTAAAGGCCAGGTTGTCCCTGTCCGCCTGAAGGTAGCAGACTTCGAACCGTGTCGTCCGGACGCGCCGGCGGTCCAGCTTCTGTTCCTGGGTGGATTCGATCACGCGGACGTAGAAGTTCCCGTCGGCCTGGGCCGGAATCCGGTTGACATAGACGTGGCGGTCGGGCCACCTGGCGATCAGCTTCTTCGCGATTGCTTCCAGAAAATCGTTCAGCGTCACGACAGATCACCGTCCTTTACTTTGATTTCCTGGTGGGTGGCATAGACGGAAGGCCGCCCGATCACTTCGAAGGTCAGATTCTGGTCGCTGGAAGGATCGTCGCGGCCGAACCGCTTCACGACGATCGTGTCGCCAGGGAGGATTTTCAGGTCCGGACCGGCGAAGACGACGGCGTCGTGGTCGATGTTTTGTTGTGCGTTTGTCTGCATACTGCTGTTAGTACCTGAATACGACAGCGCGCAAATGATACCGGAATACACCACGGCGGGGACGCTTGCGGACAGACCGTTCGCGCCCCGCTGGGGTGTCGTTCTGGACACGGTGGCGGTGTCTTCATAGGTCGATTCGATCGCGGCGCGCTCTGCGCCGACGGCTCCGAAGGCCATTCCGTCACCACCTCAACTTCCGATATTCATTCAGGACCGTCTTCCAGCCGAAGAAGTCCCCGTTGTCGTTGCCCAGGTTGAAGGTGTTCGCCGATCCGGAAGAACCGGAACCGACCGCGAAGGACGTCTGGACGTCGCCGCGCTTCACGGAAGACACGGCCCCAGGCGCCGCCGCGGTAGTTCCCAGTCCGGCGGCCTTGTAGTAGCTGACGCACATGACAGCCAGGACGTTTTCCAGTTCCAGGGGAAGTTCGTCCCAGTTGATATAGCGAAGGACCAGGGTTTCGACCGTCTGGATCACATATTCCAGAATGTCGTCCTGATCCTCCGTGTCGATCCCCAGAAGGGCCTTGATCTTCTGAAGGACTGTCTGTCCGGACATAAGGGTCCGAAGGACTTCCGCCCGTTCAAGGTCGGTCAGGCCTTCCAGGGAAGCAAGGATTTCTTTCAGCATGATAGACCACCTTTCGGCGGACCCGTCAGTTCTGCTTCGCGGCTTCGATCAGGGAAATGATCTCCGCCTTCGTCGCGTCGTCAGGGACCGCGATTCCGGCGTCCTGGGCAGTCGCCAGAAGTTCGGCCTTTGTCAGCTTCGACAGGGGCTTGTCACCGCCGCCAGGGGCGGCGACGGGTTCCTGTTCCTCAAAGGGGACAAGGTCGGGGGACTTCTGGAACTGTTCCAGTACGAAGTCATTATGGGGTTCCAGGATCGCGCCGGTTCTGATGTGCTTGAACTTCATTCGTCCGTCACTCCTTTCGTGCTTCCGTCACCGCGATCAGTCGGCGGAAGTGCTGTAATGGAAGATCAGGTCGGGGGTCAGGGCCTTCGTGCCGTAGTCGAAGAACATGGACACGCCGTAGTCGTTGGACAGGGGGATCTTCTCCGGCTCCTTGTAGGGATAGATCACAGCGGGCTGGGCGATAGCGCCTTCGATCATGGCGATCGCGTGGGTGGTGCTGGAACCGGCGGTCGCGGGAAGGTTGATGGAAGAATAGACCTTGACGCCGTGGAACATAGCGAAGTCCTCCGCCGCGGTGTCGACGTTGGCGTTGTTGGTGTTCTTGTCCAGGTAGTTTCGGGCCTTGCCATAGGTGACAGGGTCCAGGACAAGGCGGATCAGGTTACGGGGAACGCCGCGGACATAGTCGTTCTTCACGGTTTCCACGCTCTGAATCAGGCCTTCCAGAATGTCCTCGATACCGGCGCCGGCGGCGGGGTTGTAGGCGGTGCCTTCGTCGAAAGCGCACTGGAAGAAGGCGGTGTCGAACTCTGCGGCCACAGTGTCGACATGGTTGTCGGCGCGGCGGGCCATGATGTTCGTCACGCCGAAGGTGTCCAGGTCGAACTTTGCGGCTTCCTCGACGATCTCGCGGTGGGTGTCCAGATTGACGGTGGTAGGGGGAACGGTGATCGCGGTTCCCTTGTTGGCGCCGCGGGCGGTGCCGTAGGGCTGGGAAGCGCTGTTCTTGAAGCGCTTGAACTCAACGGAACCGCTGGCGGGGTTGCCGGTGTAGGCCTGGGACTTCAGGCCCTGGGCCAGGGTGTCCTTCTGAATGTTGGCGATCACCAGGCCGGACAGTTCGGCCAGGTCTGCCTTCGTTGCGCCAGACTGGATCAGGCTGATAGCTTTCGTTCTTGCCATTGTGGATCATTCCTTTCGATTGTTTGTGTTGTGGGTGTTACAGACAGACGGGGCCGTCTGCCTTTGCCGCCGGCGGTGCCTTCGGGCCAGGATCGGCCGGTGTGACGCCGTGGACGGGCGGGGGGTTCTTTGCGGGGTCTTCCTTGAACAGGTACGCCTTCGATTCCTTGATCGGCTTCAGAAGGCCTTCCAGGTCGGTTTTCAGGGCGCCGTCGTCGCCGACCTCGATCTTGTCCATATCCAGAAGGCCGATGATGTCGGAAGGGTCATAGACCTTCCCGTTCAGGGCCATCTGAAGGGCAGATCGCTTGCTGATCCTCGCAAGTTCGGCGGTGTGGTTCGTCTGAAGGGTGTCGATCTTGTCCTTTGCGGCCTTGACGTCCTCCGCGATCTTTGCGGGGTCGCCGGAACCGCCGACAGCCTTCAGGGCTTCCGCGGCCGCCTTCAGGGCGTTTTCCGCGCTGGTCTTCCCGCTGTTGGCGCCGTTGTACTTTTCGGCGGGGACGAAGGTCCCATCGTTGCCGACCACAAGGTCGACGTCCTTTCCGTCCTTGCCTTTGCCCTTCAGCGCCGCTTCGACCTGTTTCGTCAGGTCTTCGCCCAGAAGATTTCTGATTCCTTCAATGATCATAGGTGTTCCTTTCTCCGCTGTTTATATGGCGGCTTCCACGCCCTTCGCGGTCCCGTCTGGTCGCCGGACGGGTACGGCTGAATATTTATGAAAAAGGCGCCGCCGAAGGGCGACGCCAGTTCCAACAGGAAAAGGGGATAAGAAAACGCCGGCCGATCGGCCGACGTTTATTCAGGGTGATATTTACATTTCAAACAGGTGTCCTTCTTATCGTCCGTGAAGTCTTCCGGCTTCAGGTCATTCGGAAGGAAACGGCCAGGGGTCGTCCCTTCGGCGACCATAGACAAATCGAAACATTCGTCGCCGTCGACCTGTCTTTGAAGCACAGGGCAGAAAACAGTTTTATTCGCCATTCTTCAAGGCCTCCTTCATCGCTGTCTTTGTTTTGGGGTCGAACTCGTCCTTCTTGAAGGCGGTCCGAATCACGTTGTCGCTGGTTCTGACATAGGCCGCGCCTTCTTCAGAATAGAAATTCAGGAAGGTTTCTCCGGTCCAGTGGCGCCGTTTCAGGGAAAAGACGGCGTTCTGTATGTAGTCCACAGCTTCCGTCTGAGTGACGCCGTGACCACGCGCCGCGATATGGGCGGTGTCCAGCGTCAAAACAGACGTGTCGACCTGGGCCGCCGGAACGCGGATCGTTCCATAGATTCCGGTTGCCTTGATCCGCTGGAACGTCTGGAAGTCCGCCTTTGTCGCTTCAGGAACGCGCCCTTTGTAGGAATACAGACCCTTCAGATCGGCCCAGGTGTCGCCGTCGGCGTACTTCACGGACTGGAAGGCGTCGACGTCGGAAGGCGCGTCAGCGCCCAGGCGTTCGGCGTAGGCTTCGAACTGTTCAAGGTCTGCTTTTCTATTATACGCCTTCTTCCGCTCGACTTCAACCGATCCCTGGCCGTTTGCGGCCGTCTGGCGATTGTACCATTCCTGGTAAGTGGTCCGCTTCGGCATAGGCTCTCCGCTGTTCAGCCAGTCCAGGGCTTCTTCGGGGTCATATTCGACCGTCGTACACCGACAGTTCGGGTGAATAGGCGGATAGTTGACGCCGGTTTCCGCTTCATCGACCTTGAAATGACGCCCGTCCAGGGCGCCGCAAGCGTCACAGGTACGTTCATTGACCGCGGCCATGTATTCATATTCCGCGACGCCGGCTTCCTTGTAGGCCTTCCTGTCGGCTTCTGAATGGATATGTGCGGTTTCCGTCCGGATCAGGCGTTCCGCGTTCTTGTACGACTGGCCCATTTTGGAGGAAAGGGCGGACGCCATCGTGGCGACGCTTTTCCCCTGGATCAGGCCCTGGGTGATGATCTCCCGCGTGTTGAAGATCAAGGCCTGTTTCGACTGCCACAGGCGATCGGAGAACATAGCGCCGGACCAGGGATAGGAAACGGCGTCTTCGACCGCGGTCGCGTCGATCTTTGCGATCTCATTGTAGAAGCCGGCGCGGCTCTGAAGGTCATAGTTCTTCTTGTAGTAGCCCTCGACGAAGCCTTCGCCCAGTTCTTCCTTCATCTGTTCGACGCCGCGTTTCCACAGGTCGTTCAGGATCAAGTCGATCTGGCCCTGAAGGG
>CAYYCU010000006.1:0-23089 GCA_964470415.1 uncultured Ruminococcus sp. | reverse complement strand
TTTTATAAGGAATCAATTAATGTGCAAATGCTTTCAATTTCGGCTTGCGCGTTGCGCCACCAATCCATGCTCCAAATGCGCTTGATGCGCCATCCGCGGGATTCCAAATATTTTTGGCGATGGTAGTCGCGTTCACGTGCCGATGCTGCCGTGCTGTACAGCTTGCCATCGCATTCAATGCCAAGCACGTATCTGCCGTTCTTTTTTACGGCAATATCAATACGGTAGCCGCCAATACCGACCTGCGTGTCAATTTCGTAACCCTTTTCGCGCAGTGCGTCCGCAACCTTTTGCGCATATTCGGTCACGTAAGCGGCCGGTGCAATGCCGTATGTTTCTCCAAAGGATTGCAAAATGCGTTCCGCATCTTCTTTGTCGTTGTTACTGATGGCAAATGCATACTCAAGATAGCGCTTTAAGATGCGCGGACCTTCGTTTTTGGCATCGTCCAACATCAATTCGGCGGGACGGAAAGAGGTTACAATGTGAATTTTCTGCTTTGCACGGCTGATTGCAACATTCAAACGGTTTTCACCGCCTTTTTGGTTGAGCCAACCGAAGTTATGCATTAAGCGTCCGCTCGTATTTTTTGCGTAACCGATAGAGAACATCACCACATCCCGTTCGTCTCCCTGTACGCTTTCAATGTTTTTAATAAAGAGACCGGTATCTTCGCCATTGTCCTTGCGCGACATTTCCGCACGTACCTGTAAGCCGAATGCATGGTCCTTCAGCGATTCTTCATCAATGACATCATAAATCATATCGCGTTGCGAAGCGTTAAAGGCAATCACGCCAATGGTTTCGTTGTTTTGTCTGGTTGCAAAGAATTCTTTGATTAAGGCTACAATTTGTTCCGCTTCCTTGCGGTTTGCCCGCCCTTGCCATACCGCATCGTTTACCAAATGTACCTCAATCGGCGGCTTTTCCGGGGCATCGGTGTTGGGCGCAACAAACAGCCGTCCTTTATAAAAGGCATAGTTGGAGAAATCAATCAATTCCTCGTATTTGGAGCGGTAGTGGGTGTTGAGCAGAATATCCGGATAACGGAAGCGAGCCAAATCCAACAGACTTTCTTCTTCCAATGCCGCGGAAATTTCCGCATCCTCGTCCAAAAGGTCATCTGCCATTTCAAAGCGTCCTTCGCCGAGACTGGAGGGACGAAGCTGTTTGTGGTCGCCCGCAATCACAACTTTTTTGGCACGGATGATAGAGGGGATACTTCTTTCCACATAAAGTTGGGAGGCCTCATCGAATATCAACAAATCAAACAAATCGTTTTGTTGCGGCAAGACTTCCGAGACCGCATCCGGTGTCATGAGCCAAACTTTAATGGCTTTAAACATTTCAAAATCAAATTTCTTTACAAATTTGGAGACGCTGGAGCGGCGGCGGCTCTCAATGGCACGGCTGATTTCGCCTTTGCGCTTGGAGGCCGTAATATACTGCAAATCGTCTGCCAGCACTTTGGCAATGCGCTGCTTGGAGAGTGCTTGCTTTTCACCGATGGCACGCTCAATGGAGGAGATAATCTTTTCAAAAGAAGCGACTTTCGGCATCAAAGTGCGGTTGTCCATTTCAAAGCGTTGGATGTGCTCAAACAGCATGGTGTTGTATAGCTCATCGTTCCATTCAATCACCGTACCGCCGCAGATTTTGTGAATTTTACGGAGTGCGGTGAGGTAAAGATTTTCGTTCTTCGTCAGTCCCGTTACAATGGGCTTGAGATTGGCATAACCCGGTGTAAATTCCTTCAAGCTTTGCTTTACGGCTTCCGGCTGTTCCATAATCAGCCGCACCGTATAGGCACCCGCGTTTTTACCGAAGTAATCTTTTGTGGCTTGCTGAATCTCTTTTGTAAGGCGTCCTTTTGCCGTTTGACGTTTCAGGAAGGGCAGGTTACGCCACTCATCCACTTTGAGGATTAATTCATCAATTGAATCCGAGAAGAGAATCAAATCGTATTGGGAAAGCGTATCCTTCATTTGGAGGAACCACGGGTATCTTTCAATGGTGAGTTGATAATGGTCCAAACTGTCGGTCAGCTGTCCGTTTGCAAATTTTTTGTGAATTGCCGCCACTTCTTCGTATTTTAATTCCAAAAGTTCTGGCGTCAGCATGCCGCGAATGGTTTTATAAGTTTTAATCTGTTCGTGATTTTGCAGATTGATACGGCGGTTTTCCATATAGAGCTTGTATGGCTCAACGCCGAATTCTCCGACCGAGAAGAGCTTGTCCGCAATCAGCTCCAAGGTTGCAACATCGGTGTCAATTTCCGCGGACAGTGCGGAGAGATCCGGCGCCTGCAACGGCGCATTGTTATCATTGCTGAAAAGCAGCCTTTCCAATTGGGAATAAAAGAGATTTTTATTGCCGGCATCGTCCATCATCATGGCATAGCGGGAGAGTGTGCCGAGACGCGAATATACAACGTCTAACGCGGTCTTTTTCTCGGATACCATCAAGACCGTTTTTCCCTCGTTTACAAACTGCGTAATCAAACTGGTGATGGTTTGGGATTTTCCCGTGCCGGGAGGGCCCTCCACAACCAGCTCATCCATGGTTTCCGCCGCATGTAAAACCGCTTCCTGCGCACTGTTAAGCGCGTTGATGTAAACCAACGCATTCTCGCTGATGCTGGGTTGCTTTTTGTCCGGGTGATTTAATTCCAAATCGATATTGGTATTTTCGGAATAAAAGTCTGTCGCACCGTATTCCGATACCAAGTCCGAAACCAGTTTGTTGATGAGCCCTTTGTTTACAATTTCATCGAAATCACGTTGAATGGTATTGGAGTAGGTGGGGAATTTTCCAATGACAATGTTGTGTACCAATTTTAGCGTGCCGCGCGTGTAGTGCGGGAAGGATTCACCGGGATATTCCTTAAACTTTTTCAGTTCATCGCTGTCGTATTCAATGCGAATGTCGTTTTCTTTGTAAAAATCGAGAAGTGTTTGCAAAAAGGTATCCGGATTCAGTTCTTCCAAGGTACAGTCGGGGAGCGGGGTTGTAATGCTGTTAAACTTATCGTGCGCCAAAATCAATGTACCGTTATAGATAATATCGCGCGTTGTATCCAGCTGTACCGTAATGTCTGCGGTGCTGCGGTCCAGCGTTACGGGGAAGAGACAGAGCGGTGCGCGAATGCCAAACTCGCCGTTTACCAGATTACCCTGTACAAAGGGATAACCGATGTAAAGGTCGTTTTGTCCTTTGTCGCGCATATCGCGAACCGATTCCCGAATCAAGCCCACCAGCTGGCGGTATCTTTCGCGTGTCGGATCGGTACGCGGCAAATCTTGGGAGGATACGTCCGCAACGGTAACAGGCTCTGTTGTTGCGCCGAACAGAATATCCAGCGGATTGTAATTGCCTTTTGCGTCAAAAAGATCCACTGCGTACTTTGGGGAAAGGCGGGGGAGAAAAAGCATCCGGTTATTTCGGTTTAGGTTGATGAGCTTTTTGGAAAGCTCACGCAATGTTTCTTCCACCGATTTGTTTACGGTCGGCTCATTTTCCGTTTGAGGCTGATCCCAAAGCACTTTCAGAAAATCCTGTGCATAATTTTCTATAAATGCCGGTCCAACGCCGGGAATACTGTGAAAATCGGATGCTTTGCGCGGCATCAGATTGATCATGGCCGTAATTGCTTCATTCGGGCAAATTTGCGGTGTGCGGCCGGTTCTTTGCTTTTCTTTTTGCTTGAGCTGTTGGCGCAAGGCAAGCAGTGCTTCCTCCAACATTATATTTTTTTCATTCCGTTCCATTTTTATCCTCATTTCTGTCTTATGCGGCCGTTGGTGCCGCTGTTTCTATTTAAAAGTATATCATATTTTTAAAGAGCCGTCAAGCAGTTTTACACAACTTCTTTTATGAAAAGTTTTTGTTTCTATTTTACCGTCATTTTGGACAAATATTACAAAAAAACCATTTTTTGGAATATTAAAAATGAATTTTCAAGGCTTTTCTCAATAAAGCGCGTATGCGGACGAAAAAAGTCACAAAAAGTTAAAAAAATTTCTTGAAAAAATTGAAAAAAACACTTGCCAATTTGAAATAAATAGTTTATAATATAAGTCGAGGTGGTGCGAAATGGAGCGAAATGTTTAAAAATGGAGCGAATCAATCCTTTTGACCGGCAAAAAAAGAAAAATGGAGGCAAGGAGTATGCTTGGCGGTGAATTCCGACATAATTTAGATCCGAAAAACAGAATCTTTATTCCCGCAAAGTTACGCGATGAATTGGGCGAAACCTTTGTCGTTGCAAAGGATATTCGCGAAAAATGCCTGAAGGTTTATTCTTTGACCGGTTGGGAGGCTTACATTGCACCGTTGCGCGAACAAAAGCGAAAGCTTTCCGAACGTATTTTGCGCTTTTTGCATGCATCTTTGGCACAGGTTACCCCGGATTCGCAAGGCAGAATCGTACTTCCGCAGGAGCTGGTACATTACGCCGAAATCGAGCGGAATGTTGTGATTGTCGGCTGTTGCGATTATGCGGAAATTTGGGCAGAATCCTCTTACGATAAATTGAAAGAAGAAGAGGACGTTTCCGAGCTGCTTGCAGAGCTTGAATCCCTGGGACTTTAATTTTTGGATTATTTATAAATATCGGAAAAACAAACTGTGAAAAAGAGAGGAAACAAAATATGGAAGAAAAGATCGCTTTTTCTCATCGGTCGGTGCTTCTGGATGAATGTATTGCTTCGCTCTCTATCCGTCCGAACGGCGTTTATATAGACGGGACTGCAGGCGGTGCAGGCCACAGCGCGGCAATTGCCGCTTGTTTGGGAGCGGACGGAAAATTAATTGCATTGGACCAAGATGAAACCGCTGTTGCCGTGGCAACCGATAGGCTTGCCGAATTTGGAGATCGCGCTTGCGTGGTACACAGCAATTTTAAAGATTTAAGCGCGGTTTGCAAAACACTCGGCGTACAAAAAATTGATGGGCTTCTGTTGGATTTGGGCGTTTCCTCTTACCAATTGGATACCGCGGAACGCGGCTTTTCCTATCAAACCGATGCACCGCTGGATATGCGCATGGATGCCCGCAATCCATTGAGCGCTTTTCAGGTTGTAAATGAATACAGCGAGGAAAAATTGAAAAAAATCCTCTTTGAATACGGGGAAGAACGGTTTTCTTCCCGCATTGCATCAAATATTGTCCGCGAAAGGGAACGGGCACCGATCAAAACCACAGGGGAACTGGTAGAGATCATCAAAAGCTCCATTCCGTTCGCCGCTCGTGAAGGCGGTCACCATCCGGCAAAGCGTTCTTTTCAGGCCATACGCATTGAAGTGAACGCTGAGCTGGATGTGATTGCGCCGGCTATTCGTTCGGCAGTTTCTCTGTTAAACAAAGGCGGAAGAATTGCCATTATTACGTTCCATTCGCTGGAAGATCGAATTGTCAAGCAAACGTTTGCAAGTCTTGCCGAGGGATGTACCTGTCCCAAAGACTTTCCAATCTGTGTTTGTGGAAAAAATCCGACTGTCAAGGTGATTACCCGCAAGCCGATTTTGCCGACAAAAGAAGAATTGGAACAAAATCCGCGCTCACGAAGCGCAAAGCTTCGCGTAGCGGAAAAATTGTAAGAATCAATACCAAAAGATAAGAAAGGAGATCGGAAAGATGAACGAAGAAATCAGAGTTTTGCCCGTTGGTACGGAACCCGGCATTCAGCTGTCCGCAGAACCGCAGCTTCGTGCAATTTCCGATCGATATGCCGCGCGCGGCTTGCACAAAGCCGTGCTTGACACCGCTGCGGAGCAAATTCATAAGGAAGAAGAAACACGGGCATTGGCGCCCGATGCATATCGGTTATCGTTGCTTTCCGATGTAACCGTCAACAGTCGCTACCGCTTGGGAAAATGCGAAATGGCATCTGCCGATTTGGTACGCTATTTTTGCGATACGCGCAACCGCCGTATTCGCAACATGGATTTTACCGGAAATACGGGCATTGATGTGTGTACGGGAACCAATGAAAAACAGCCCGTATCGCAAACTTCCGAGAAAAAACAAAAGAACGATTCGGAGAGCGGTGCAAAAAGCCTTTCCAAGCAAATAAAAGCGCAGATTGTACGGTCTTTTCCGACCTGGTTTAATGCGGAAAAACCCGATACGTCAAAAGAAGTCAAACGCTTTCCGCTTTCGGCTTTTGCCGCCTTGGTTGCGGTGGCAATGTCATTGATGCTGATTGTGGCAAGCTCGGTGCTTTTGACGAGAGCCGAAAAAAACATCAGCGAATTGAAATCGGATGTCAATACCTTATCGGAGGAGGTTGCAGACCTTCGCTCCGATTTAAATGTCCGCAACAATCTTTTGGAAATTCGCCGCATTGCCATTGAAGAATACGGCATGGTAGATGAAAATTACGTAAAAATGCAATATATCGCATTGGATAATCAGGATACGGTTGAGGTGTTTGAGGAAAAAAGAGAAGAGACGGTCGGTCTTTCCGCTTTGCTCAGTGCCATTGGTATCAAATAATACTTTTTTATCATAATCAATGTATTTTGCCCATACAATAAAAGCGGGGTAAGCGGAAGAAATGCTTCCGCCTTTCCGAATGTCATATCAAAATGGAAAGGAGCGGAAGGATGAAAATGCCTTTGCCGAAACAAAACACGGAAACAAACGGCGTATTGCACCCAAAAGTTACACAGCGCGCAAAAATGCTTTTGATTGTGGCGGCTGTTGCTTTTGGCGGCTTGCTTTTCAGAATTTTGCTTCTGCAAACCGCGGGGTACGACCGTTATCAGCAAAAAGTCATCGAGCAAATGACTACCGAGGTTGAAGTTACCGCGTCCCGTGGAAATATTTACGATGCAAACGGCGTACTGCTTGCCACCAATGTTACCACGTACCGCGTTTTTTTGTCTCCGTCCTCCATTGCTTCCATGCAAAGTGAACTAAACCAAACCGATGGCGGCGTGCAGCTGGACACTTTGATTGCTCAAAATTTGTCTGAAATTTTAAATGTCGGTTATGATTTTGTTCTCAAACAAATTAATAACTATACACAGTATTTGGATCGAACCATTCAGCGCGAGGTGGATGAAGACACCGCCGACCGCGTGCGCGCGTTTATTGACGAATACGGCTTGCAGAGAATGATTTATTTGCAGGCAACCGATACAAGATATTATCCATATGCAACGCTGGCTTCGCATGTGCTCGGTTTTACGGGAAGCAACGGTACGGGACTTTACGGATTGGAATATTCTTACAACACACTTTTGTCCGGAACCAACGGACGCTACATTACAGCCCGTGACGCACAAGGCAATGAAATGCCGTATGAATATAAAGAATATATCGAAGCGGAAAACGGGTATCATATTCATACCACATTGGACGTTTTTGTACAGTCTGCATTGGAAGAGCAGTTGCAGGCTGCGTATACCGAGTCGGCGGGGCAAAACCGCGCGGCGGGCATTGTGATGAACGTCAATACGGGTGAAATTTTGGGAATGGCAGTGTATCCGAACTTCGATGCCAACGATCCGTGGACCTTGGACAGTCAGTCTATGGCGTTGCTTACCAACCAAGGCTATGCCGAGGGAAGCGAGGAATACAACGCGATGCGGCAACAGTTGCTTTTGAAAATGTGGTCTAACAAATCCATTACGGAGTCCTACATTCCCGGCTCTACCTTTAAAGTGATTACAGCTTCCATGGCATTGGAAGAGGCGGTGGTAACCGATGTAAAAGCAACCGTGTTCAATTGCCCCGGTTATAAATATTTGGAAGAATTTCATACCAAAATTCATTGTCATAAAGTCAAAGGACACGGTTCATTGAGCTTTGAACAGGGCATACAGCAGTCTTGCAACCCGGTTTTAATGACGGTCGGACTTCAGTTGGGAACCTCCACTTTTTACAATTATTTGCGTAGCTTCGGATTTTTGCAAAAGACCGATATTGATTTACCGGGAGAAGGCAGCAGTTTGTTTGCCTCGGAATCGGCGTTTACCGATTTGGATCTTGCAATTTATTCGTTCGGTCAAAATTTTAACGTTACGTTAATTCAACAAATTACCGCTATTTCTGCCGTGGCAAACGGCGGGTATCTTGTCAAGCCGCACATGGTTTCTTCCGTTACCGATGCGGACGGCACGGTGGTGCAGTCTTATAACACCTCTGTACTGCGTCAAGTTGTCAGCACGCAGGTTTGCAAGCAGGTTTCCGAAATTTTGGAAGGCGGTGTTTCGGGTGACGGCGGTGCAAAAAATGCCTATGTCGCGGGTTACCGTGTTGCGGCAAAAACCGGAACCTCCGAAAAAAAAGAACGCGAATGTCCAAAGTGCGACAATACGGGAACCCCCAAAACCGTAGACGGCGTTACGCGGTATGTGTGCAGCATTTGCGGCTATACGGGGGATGTCAGCGAATTTGCCGTCAGCGAAGATTATGTTTGTTCCACGGTTGCTTATGCACCGGCGGACAATCCGCAATATGCAGTCATTATCATTGTGGATGAACCGACAACCGGTTTGCTGTACGGAAGTACGGTTGCCGCACCTTATGTAAAAAATGTAATGGAAACCATTCTCCCGTATTTGGGCGTGGAAGCGGTTTATACCGAAAAAGAACTGGAAAATCAGGCAATTACCGTTCCGAATTATCTTTATTACAAAGCTTCTCTTGCTAAATCCTATGCGGAGAAACGCGGCCTTCAAGTCGAGATTATAGGAGATGCGGACGGTGTTGTTTACAAACAGTATCCGGAAAGCGGAACGGTTATTGAAAAATCGTCCGGACGTTTGATTCTTTATACCGAGCGGAAAGCGGAACCCGAAACGGTGATTGTGCCGGATGTTACGGGAATGACGGCTTTGGCGGCCAATCAAACATTGGTGAATGCGGGGCTGAATATCCGCATTTTGGGTACGAAGAATTATATATACGGATTCCAACCCACCGTAATTGCGCAAAGCATTGAAAAGGGAACAACGGTTGCGCGCGGAACGGTGGTGGAAATCACCTTTCGATTTTTGGACGACACCGATTGAACCGATTGTTGAAAAATAAAAAATAAAAAAACAGGCAGAGTTTTTTCTGTTCGGATGTGAAAATAAATTCATAATTCGGAGGAAAAGCTGATGAAATTAAGTGCACTGTGCCAAGCCGCCGGAATTGCATATCCTCAAGAGGCCGAAAAGACGGAAATCGAGGCGGTCGAAAGCGATTCGCGGTATGTACACCCCAACACCCTGTTTGTCTGCATTCGCGGACTGCATACCGATGGGCATGCTTATATTGCGGATGCCGTACACGCGGGCGCCGTTTGTATTTTGACCGAAGAAGGCGCAGAATTTGAAGTGCCGAAAGAACCGGTTTTGCTTCTCAAATCTTCCGATACACGTCAAGCGCTTGCATTTTTGTACCATGCTTGGTACGGCTTTCCCACGCAACGGCTCAAGGTCATTGGCGTAACGGGTACCAACGGCAAAACCAGTGTTACGCATATGTTGCGCGCCATATTCGAAGCTTCGCTTTGCAAATGCGGTGTGATTGGAACGATAGGCTGCCTTTCCGCAGGCCGCCGCTTGCAAGCAACTTCTGCCAACGCAGTCGCCAACATGACAACGCCGGATCCCGCACAGCTTTACCGTGTGCTTGCCGAAATGGCGGAGGACGGTGTGGAATATGTCTTTATGGAAGCAACTTCGCACGCTTTGGCGCTCGGCAAATTGGCACCGATTCGATTTGAGGCGGCAATTTTTACCAATTTGACGCCGGAGCATTTGGATTTTCATCAGACGATGCAATCTTATGCGGCGGCAAAAGCAAAGCTGTTTGCGCAAAGCCGGCTGTGTATCATCAATCGGGATTCGCCTTATTCACAGCAAATGATATCACAAACAACCGGTCGGGTGGTGCGGTGCTCCGAATTGCATAAATCCGATTACAGAGCCGAAGAAATTTTGCAAAATGAAGTCGGCGTTTCCTATATTCTTTCTTCCGGCAGCTTGCATAAAAAGCTGTTTTGCCCAATTCCGGGAACCTTTACCGTTATGAATTCCATGCAGGCGGCTGTTTGCGCATTGGAGCTCGGCATCTCGGCGCATACCGTACGGGATGCGCTGTCTTCCTTAAACGGAATACAGGGAAGAATGGAACGGGTAAAGCTGGGATTGGGTGCCGATTTTACGGTTTTGATTGATTATGCACATACGCCGGATGCATTGGAGAATTTGTTGCAAACCGCAAAACGGATGCGGGAAGGGGAAAACCGTATAGTCCTGCTTTTCGGTTGCGGTGGTGAACGTGACAAAACAAAACGTCCCGTTATGGGTAAAATCGCAGAGGAAAATGCCGATTTGGTGATTGTCACATCGGATAACAGCCGCGGTGAGGAACCGGAAACCATTATTTCGGAAATTCTTGCCGGCATGAAATCCCAAAAAGAACGTTTGGTGATTCCCAATCGCCGACAGGCAATTGAATATGCCGTGTACCATGCGCAGGCGGGAGACATCATTCTGCTGGCGGGAAAAGGACACGAGAAATACGAGATTACACGGGAAGGCCGCAGACCGTTTTTTGAAAAGAAAATTGTCTTGGAGGCATTTAAAAAACGCCTTCGATTGAAAAAAGATGATAACACGGAGACCAAACTATGAAAGCGCAATTCAGTATCAATCAAATTAGTTTTGGAACGCTTGCACGAATGTGCGGAGGGGAACTCTGTCAGGGGGCGCTGGGCGAGGTAGCGGTTCGCTATATTTGTACCGACTCGCGTGAAGCGGATGCCGAAACCGCATTTGTTGCCTTGCGCGGAGAACGTGTAGACGGACATGATTATATTGATACAGCCTTAAAAAACGGATGCCGCTGTGTTATCTGCGAACATCGAAACGAAGCTTTGGAGCATTCCGATGCCACTGCAATTGTGGTAAATGACAGTGAATTGGCACTTTCCAAATTGGCCAATCACTACCGTACATATCTCCGCTGCAAGACCGTTGCCGTTACCGGCAGCGTGGGAAAAACCACGACAAAGGATTTGATTGCCTCGGTGCTTTCCGTCAGCAAAAAGGTTGCCAAAACGCAAGGAAATCATAACAGCTTGGTCGGCATGCCGCTTTCCGTTCTCTCCATTCCGACCGACAGCAGCTGGGCTGTACTGGAAATGGGCATGAGCGGATTCGGAGAAATTGAACGGCTGTCAATTGCCGCCCAACCCGATGTTGCCATTATTACCAATATCGGCACATCGCATATGGAAATGCTCGGTTCCCGCGAAAATATTTGCCGTGCCAAGCTTGAGGTGCTTTCCGGGTTAAAGGAAAACGGCATTTTAATTCTGAACGGCGATGAGCCGTTGCTTCAAAATGTGCACGGAAAAAGTTACCACACGGTTTATGTTTCGCTTTTTCGCGAGGATGCCGATTTTTTTGCAAAGAATATCAGAGTGGAGACCGACCGTACCGTTTTTGATGTGGTGTGCGGTTCACGCGAAGTAAAGGACCTTTCGGTTCGCATTCTCGGCAGACATAATGTTTATGCGGCCCTGTATGCTTTTGCAATTGCCGTACTGGCGGGAATGACGGAAGAAGAAATTCGCGAGGGATTAATGTGTTATACCCCAAACGGTATGCGTCAGCATATTTATTCCGTTGGAAAAATTACGGTAATCGAGGATTGCTACAACGCTTCTCCGGAATCTATGATTTGTGCGGTCGATGTCTTGCATTCATATAGTCAACGGATGAAAAAACGCAGCATAGCGGTACTTGGAGACATGTTGGAGCTGGGAACGGACAGTCCCGCTCTTCACCGTTCGGTGGGAAATTATCTTGCCGAAAAGAAACCGGATTTGCTTTTTACAATGGGGAAAGGCGGCAATCAGATTGCCGTTGGTGCCAGACAGCGCGGCATGCCGTCCGCATGTATTCGTCACAATCCCGATATTCAGAATTTGGAAGTTACCGCAAATGCTCTGCTGAAGGAACTGCAAGACGGCGATGTTGTACTTTTTAAAGCCAGCCGTTCGGTTGGCGCCGAACGGATTATTGCATATCTGAAGGAACATTTTTAAGGTTTTTTCAAAAATTACGGAGCAATGTAATTTCAGCGTATTTGGAAAGGAATCAATTTTATGAAGGAGTGGGGCGTGATATTTGCCGCTGTGGCAGTAGCGGTTTTTCTGTTGACCGTGATATTTGAGCGTATTTTGATTCCTGTTTTACGTTCTCACAAGCTGGGACAAAAAATTTTGGAAATCGGACCGCGGTGGCATAAATCCAAGGAAGGAACCCCCATTATGGGCGGAATCGGATTTATCCTTGCCATTATGATTACCATGGCAGTGTTTTTTGTTGTGCAGGGTGTGCGCGGAACATCATCCGCATACATTCCGCTCAGCTTAACGCTTGCTTTTGCGGTCGGCAACGGTGCGATCGGCTTTGTGGACGATTACTGCAAGCTCGTCAAAAAGCAAAACGAAGGTCTGACATGGAAGCAAAAATTGTTTTTGCAGCTGGTTATGGCATCTGCTTATGTTTGCGTAATGTCCTACACCGGGTATATGGATACGGTTTTGGAAATCCCGTTTTCCCATTTCAAAATTGATTTGGGTTGGTTTTGGTATCCGTTGGCGGTTTTGGTATTGACGGGAGTCGTAAACGGCGGCAATTTGACCGATGGAATCGACGGCCTTGCAAGTTCTTTGGTTTTTGTAATTGGCGGATTTTTTTCGGTTGTCGCATTTGCAACGCAAAATCGGCAGCTCTCTTTGGAGGGGGCAATGCTGTTGGGCGCATCACTTGGATTTTTGGTTTATAATTTTCATCCCGCAAAGGTATTTATGGGGGATACCGGTTCGCTTTTCTTCGGCGCATTTGTTATTGCAAGCGCTTTTGGAGCCGGCCAAGAGCCGGTGGGGCTCATTGTTTCCGCAGTATTTATTTTGGAAATGCTTTCCAGCTTTTTACAGGTGTTTGTTTTCAAACTGACCAAAAAGCTGTCTCACAATAAGCAGGGGCGCAGGCTGTTCCGTATGGCGCCGGTGCATCATCATTTTGAACAGTGCGGCTGGAGTGAATATCGGATTGTTGCGGTTTTTTCTGCGGCAGAGCTTCTGTTTTGCTTGTTTGCGTGGTTTGCTTTCATTGGGTAATAAAAAACAGAAAGGTGCGAGCATATGAATCAACAAACAAAAATACCGTACGCTACGCACCGTGATGTGCAAAACCAATCGGAGGGCGATTCTTCCAAACAAGACGGTTCCCGTGCGCTTCCCGCAAAAGGGAGCATTGATATTCCGTTTTTGCTGATTACCTCGGCAATCGTATTGTTTGGATGTGTTATGATTTACAGCGCGTCCTCCGTATTTGCCGAAAAGCATCATGACGACAACACGTATTTTATTACCAGACATTTATTCTTTTTACTGATGGGAATTGCATTTACGGCAGTTGCGGTAAAATACTGTACGCCCGCTTTTTGGAGAGATTTTGCATATGTGCTGTATGCCGTTTCGGTGGTACTGCTGCTGCTGGTCTTGGTGATTGGCGTTGATTTGAACAGCGGAGCAAAGCGGTGGCTGGATTTTAAAATTTTTACCCTTCAGCCGTCCGAAATTGCAAAGCTTGCGCTGGTGCTGACTTTGGCGCGCTTTTTATCGGACCATGAAAAGCAGGTGCTCTCCGAACATAAATTCGGCGGAAATTTCCGTTACGGTGTGTTGTATCCGGGAATTTTCATCGGGGTTCTCATTCTTTTGGTCGCAGCCGAAAAACATATCTCCGGTATTATGATTATCGGTATGATTGGCGTTTCGGTGATGTTTTTGGGCGGTACGCGGTTGCGCTGGATTTTCGGACTCGGTTCCGTCATTGTTTGTGCCGGGTGTTTGCTGATTTTGGTCTCCGAATATGCCCAGGCACGTGTGGATACTTGGCTCAACATTGAAAACGCCGATCCGTTAGGCTCGGCTTGGCAGACTTTGCAGGGACTCATGGCAATCGGATCGGGCGGGCTCTTTGGTACGGGGCTTGGCAACAGCCGACAAAAATTCGGTTATGTTTCGCAACCGCAAAACGATTTTATTTTTACCATTGTGTGTGAAGAGCTCGGCTTTGTGGGGGCTTGTCTTGTGATTGCACTGTTTGCGGCGTTTGTTTGGCGCGGTTTTTATATTGCCCGCCACTGTCCCGATCGGTGCAGTGCACTGATTGTATATGGATTAACTTTTAAGGTCGCGCTTCAGGTCATTTTGAATATCGCGGTGGTTACAAATTCCATGCCGAATACGGGAATTGCATTGCCGTTTTTCAGCTATGGAGGAACCTCTTTAATGTTGCAAATTTTTGAAGTGGGAATTGTGCTTTCTATTTCACGGTACGCCTCCCACAGGAAGATATAAAAACAAATCAAACGGAAGGAGCCGAAATCGGGTATGAAAAAGCGAAAAAACAAACAATTTAAATATACGCTTTTTGGAGTGGCCGGAGCCGGCCTTGCTTTTCTCGGTTGGGTTGCGCTCTTTGGAAAGACGCTTGCCGCACAACATTTTCAAGTGATTGCCGCTTTGGTTTTTGCGGTTATGGCAATTGCGGCTTTCAGTTTCTTGATTTTCAGCTTTTTTCCGTATTTTCGAGGTGATACGCGCTGGTACACCATTCCCGCACTGCTTACGGTTGTATTTTTTGCGGGAACCGGCATGCTTTGGCAGGTATCTTTGAGCGGAGGATTTTAAATATGCGTTTGCTTTTAACCGGCGGCGGAACCGCGGGACATATCAATCCCGCGTTGGCAATTGCCGAGACCGTAAAAAAGAATGATCCCACTGCCGAAATTGCTTTTGTCGGCATTCAAACCGGAAAGGAAGCCGATTTGATTCCGCGAGAAGGCTATCCGCTTTATTTTGTGGAATCCATGGGTATTCGGCGTTCACTTTCTTTCGCCAACATCAAAGCGGTTTGGTTGGCGCTTACCTCGCCGTATTCTCATCAAACCACCAAAATTTTGGATGATTTTCAACCGGATATTGTCATTGGAACCGGCGGTTATGCCTGTTGGCCGATTATGGCAGCGGCGGCACGGCGTAAAATTCCGACTGCCGTGCATGAATCCAACGCACTGCCCGGATTGACTGTGCGCAGGCTTCAAAAAAAAGTGGACAGAATTTGGACAAATTTTGAAAAGACCTCCGATATGCTCAAAGAAAAAGAAAAAATTGTGCGTGTCGGAAACCCTTTGCGAGGCGGATTCGGAGATATTACACGGGAAGCCGCAAAGAAAAAACTTGGAATTGCGGACGGCAGACTTTTGCTTTTGTCCTTTGGAGGCAGTCTGGGGGCAGAAAATATGAACCGTGCCGTCATTCGGGTTATGCGGGAATTTAGTGCCGAGCATCCCGAAGTCTTGCATGTACATGCTGCCGGAAAGCGCGATTATGCCGAAACAAAGCGGTTGTTCTGCGAAGCCGGCTTGCAAGCGCACAGCAATTGCATTTTATTGGAGTATATTTATGATATGCCGTTGCGAATGGCGGCCGCAGATTTGGTGATATCCCGTGCAGGTGCCATGACACTTTCCGAGCTGGCGTTGATGCAAAAAGCCGGCATTTTGGTTCCGTCTCCGTATGTGGCGGACAATCATCAATATCTGAATGCCAAAACATTGGCAGATGCCGGTGCGGCGGTATTGACAGAAGAAAAAGACTTGCCGGACGGCGCACTGTTGCAAAGTGTACGTACCTTGCTTGCAGATCCCGAAGCCCGTTCGAAAATGGAACAAAAAATAGGGCTTTTTGCCGACCGCAATGCAAATCGCCGTATATGGGATGAAATTCAGCTGTTGTTGCAAAAAAAGAAATAAATGCAAAAAAAGGAATGAAAAAAGATGAATCCACAAAATGTAAAAACAGAATCGCCAAGAAGCACCGCACCGCGTCAAGCGGCAACCGGAAGCCCGGCATATCGCGGAAGAAAAAAGGCGAATGCATCGTTGCTCCGTGCCTTGAGCCTTTCTATGGCGGCTGTTATGATTTTGATTTTTATCGGCGGTTTGTTACTTTTGATTTTGCCGACCTTCCGTGTTACAAAAATTGAAGTGGAAGGAAATTCGCTCTATACGGCAGAAGAAATTATTGCCGCATCGGGACTCACCGTAGGGCAAGAGCTGTTTTCGGTAGATAAAGCGGCTGTACGCGAAAACATTTGGGAATGGGATGAGAAGCAAATTATTGATACCATCGGGATTGGCTGTTATCCGGGAAAAATTTTAATCCGCGTGAGCGAAAAGCCCAATGTTATGTATACCGAATTCGCCGGCAAATATATTTCGCTTGACCGAAATTTTCGGGTTCTTTGCGAGAGTACGGAGGAATCCGATTTTGCTGCTTTTCTAAAAGTAGAGCTTCCGGCAATTGCTTCCGCCGCGGTAGGAAAAAATATCAATTTCCGAAATGCGGATGTCAGCCTGTCTTATATCACGGAGTTGATTGACGGTTTGGAGTCGGCGGGCATGCTTTCCAAGGTTTCTTCTTTGGATTTTTCTCAAAAATACAGTGTGTCTTATGTAATGGAAAACAGTTGCCGCGTAGAATTTGGCAAGGTGTGCGATACAACCGCCAAACTTGCATTGGTAGAACAGATCCTTTCCGCAAAGGGAGAGACAATGGCACCTCTTTCCGTAATTGATGTTTCCGATATGCAAAAGCCTACTTACCGACCGTTGAGCAGTTTTGAGACGCTTCTCGGTTAAATTTATCATTTAAAAGCCCTCAAAAACTGCTTTTTTGACATTTTTGGGGGCTTTTTAAAAAATAAATGTGAATTTATTCAAAAAAATTGCAAAAACATCTTGCAAAAAAGAAAAAAAAATAGTATTATATTATATGAGTATAAAATCACACCCCAAAAAAGGGCTTTGAATTGCAAAATTCAAGGAATTGTAAAAGTTCGGGAGGAATAAAACCATGACATTTGAACATGATGATAGCCTGGAGTGCGGCGTTAATATTAAGGTTATCGGCGTAGGCGGCGGCGGAAACAATGCCGTAAACCGCATGATTGTAACCAATATTCGCGGAGTCGATTTCGTTTCTGTGAATACAGACCGTCAGGCATTGCGTAAATCCGAGGCTCCGAATCAACTGGTCATCGGCGAAAAGATTACCAGAGGTTTTGGTGCGGGCGCAAATCCGCAAATCGGTGCGCGTGCGGCCGAGGAATCCATTGATGATATCCGTACGCTTTTGGAAGGAACCGATATGGTGTTTGTAACCGCGGGTATGGGCGGCGGAACCGGAACCGGTGCGGCTCCCGTTGTGGCGCGCGTTGCACGCGAGTTGGACATCTTAACGGTTGGTATTGTAACCAAACCCTTTGCTTTTGAGGGCAATCGCAGAATGCAACAGGCAGAATCGGGTATTGCCGAGCTGGCACAGTATGTAGACTCTTTAATAGTCATTCCCAATGAGAGACTGAAGCAGGTTACCAATGCAAAAATTTCTCTTGCCAATGCATTCGGTTTTGCAGATGATATTTTGCGCCGCGGCGTACAAAGCATTTCCGGGCTGATTAACAATTCCGGCTTTATCAATTTGGATTTTGCGGATGTAACCAGCGTAATGGCAAATGCGGGCTACGCACATATGGGCGTTGGTTCTGCCACCGGGAAGGATAAGGCGGAGCAGGCGGCAAGAGAGGCAATTTCCAGCCCGTTGCTTGAAACCTCTATTAAGGGCGCAAAGGGGATTTTGATTAATTTCTGCGTTTCGCCCGATGTTAGTTTGGATGATGTTGATATGGCGGCATCTTTGATTGCGCAGGAATCTCATCCCGATGCCAATATTATTTGGGGCGTTACCTTTGATAACGATCTTGAGGACGAGATGCACATCACCATTATTGCAACCGGCTTTGAAAAGAAACCGGAAGATGAGACGCGCATCTTGAACAAAAAAACGAATGAAAACACACCAAACGATTTAAAGAAAAAATCGGTATTTGAAAAGCGTCCTGCCGAGCAGGAAAAGCCTGTTGCACAGGCTCCCGCCGCAGAGACGGCACCTGCCGAGAAGAAAACGGTCAAGGTGGTAAAAAAGCCGGCGCCAAAGAACGACGATGATGAATTTGGCGACCTTTTTGATATGATTAACAGCGCACGCAGAAAGTAATAACCGAAAGACAAAAACGAGAGAGACATCACCCCGATGTTTTCTCTCGTTTTTTTTTCAATAATTGCAAAATACAGGCAAACTTTACATGGATTTTCTTGACAAAAAAATGCGGATACTGTATAATATAAAGAGGTTTAAAAAAGGGAAAAAGGAGCGGTAATATGGTTTTTTCTTCATTGATTTTTTTATTTGCATATTTGCCGTTAACATTACTTTGTTATTATATTGTACCGCGGCGTTGGCGTAATGTTGTGCTGTTTGTATTCAGCTTGTTGTTTTACGGGTGGGGAGAACCGGTTTATGTGGTATTGATGGTGCTTTCCATCACTTCTGCGTATGTGTTTGGCTTTTTTATCGAAAAATACCGCACGTCCGCACCCAAGCGCGCAAAACACATTATGGTTGCGTCTCTTGCAGTCAGTCTTTCTTTTTTGTTCTTTTTCAAATACTATAATTTCTTTGCGGCCAATCTTTCCTGCATTCCGTTTTTGAATATCCCCGTTATAGAAGGGTTGGAGCTTCCGATTGGAATTTCCTTTTATACGTTCCAAATTATGTCCTATACCGTTGATGTTTATCGGCATGATTGTGAGGTGCAAAAAAATTATGTTGCTTTCGGCACCTATGTAACGCTTTTTCCGCAATTGATAGCTGGCCCGATTGTGCGTTACCGCGATGTTGATGCACAGCTTTCCGAACGGCATGAGAATGTCGATGATTTTGCAGCCGGCGTACAGCGCTTTTGTACGGGGCTTGCCAAAAAAGTGCTGATAGGGGATATGTTGGCGGCGGGCTATGAGTATTATAAAAATCTCGCATCGTTCGGTGCCACGTCACTGGGCGCTTGGCTGACCGTCATTTTTTACACGCTTCATCTTTATTATGATTTTTCGGGATATTCGGATATGGCAATCGGACTCGGAAAAATGCTCGGCTTTCATTTTCCGGAAAATTTCCGTTATCCTTATGTTTCCAAAAGCATTACGGAGTTTTGGCGCAGATGGCATATCTCGCTTTCCACATGGTTCCGCGAATATGTTTATATTCCGCTCGGCGGGAACCGAAAAGGAAAGGTGCGCCAATATTTCAACCTTGCCGTTGTTTGGCTTCTTACCGGCTTTTGGCATGGCGCAAATTGGAACTTTTTGATTTGGGGCGCTTATTTTTGCGTGATTTTGATTGCGGAAAAAGCATTTTTGCTACGCGTATTGGAAAAAATCCCGGCCTTTTTCCGCCATGTGTACGCGATGTTGCTGGTTACGGTAGGATTTTTGATTTTTTCCTTTACCGATATTCAAGCGGGGCTTTCTTGCTTTGGTGCACTGTTTGGTGTGGGAACCGTTGGCTTTACCAGTGCAACCGTTACTTATCAGCTTTTGCGGTTGCTCCCGTTGCTTTTGATTGCCGCCATCGGTTCTACGCCTTTGCCGTGTCGCCTTTGGAAAAAGCTGCAAACGCGGTTCCCAAAAACAGCCGTTTTGGTTCCGTTGTTTTGCGTTGGAATTTTGATTTTGTGTACAGCGTATTTGGTGGACTCAACGTTCAGTCCGTTTGCTTATACCCAGTTTTAAAGGAGGGCTTGTTGTGAAATCAAAACTGAATCTTATCACATCCTGTGCTTTTGCCGTTATCCTGCTCGGCTTTGCCGTTGCGTTTCTGCTTTTGCCGGATCATAGCTTTTCGGAAGAGGAAAATCGCTCTCTGCGTACCTTTCCGTCTTTTAGCTGGGAAAAGCTGACAAGCGGCACATTTGCCGAGGAAATCAACGATTATTTTGCCGATCAATTTCCCATGCGGGATGCTTTGGTAGGGCTAAAGGGTGTTACCGAGATTGCACTCGGAAAAGGGGAGAACAACGGTATTTTGCTGGGAGATAACGGTCAGCTGGCAGACCGGTTGTTTGATGTTCAGCTTTCCAACGGAACCGTGGCAACCGATATGGACACTTTTGACCGTGCGCATGTGCTCGATGCGGTGAACGGCTTGAACCGTGTGAATGCATCCCTGCAGGTTCCGTTTACGGTATTGCTGACCGGAAGAACCGTAGACATTGCCGCATCGGCGTTTGACTATCCGCAGGATAACAGTTTTGCGTTAATTGATACCGTTTACGGAAATTTGGATGAATCGGTTCAAAACGTTGACACGGTATCGCTTTTGCGCAAACGGTATGAAAACGGCGAATATGTATATTTTAAGACAGACCACCATTGGACTGCATGCGGCGCCTATTATGCCTATGCGGAAGTGATGAAATCCTTTGGAATGGAGTCCGATATTTTGCCCATAGAGGCTTTTCAAAGGGAAACGGTTTCCGATGCATTTTACGGAACCGCGTGGTCTGCCGGTGGCATGAAGTTTGTGACGCCAGACTCCATGGAGATTTGGTATTACGGAAACGAGTCGGCTTTTACCGTTACCGCGGACGGCAAAACGCTTGACGGCTTTTACAGTACCGATTATCTTGAAAAAAAAGATAAATATTCCGTATTTTTGGACGGGACACACGATGTGGTAACAATAACCATGCAAACGGATGATGCGCGTCCCACCTTGCTTCTTTTTAAGGATAGCTTTGCCAATGCATTGGCGCCTTTTTTGGCACAGCACTTTGATTTGGTGCTTCTGAATCTTTCTTCTACCCGCACCGATTATACCGATGTTACAAAATATACCGCACAATATGAGGCGGATCGCGTACTGTTGGTTTATACGCTTGAAAACGTTGTAACGGCAAACAAATTGAATCGCTTGAGATAGGGGGCTTTTTATGCGGCAAAAATTAAAAAAAGTTGCGGTTATTTTATCTGTTACCGCCGGCGTCCTGATTTTGGCGGCAATTATCCTTGGCATATTGAATGGGTTGCTTGGGGACGGAAGCTACGTTTTGGGGTGGAGTAATTACCGTTACGATGAAACCGGCTACTTGGTCGGCGCCGGAACCGTTCCCTCGGAAACGGTGCACCGCATTCAGATTGATTGGATTGACGGGGAAGTTGAAATTGTGCGTTGCCGGGACACCTTTATTTCCATTACGGAAACGGTGCCGAACGAAATTCCGGAGTCTGCAGAGGTTCGTTGGAAGGTGGAAGAAGACGGAACCTTGCAAATCAAATACCGAAAATCCGATTGGTTTTTCAACTTTAATTCCAATGCGCATAACAAAAAATTGACTTTGCGCATTCCCGAACGCTTTTTTTCTCAACTTTCCGAAGTGAACTTTACATCGGAATCTGCCAATGCGGTTTTCAATGGCATTGCGGCAGAACAGTTGCATGTAAAAACCGCTTCCGGCAATGTTACACTCTCCGACTGTACCGTCTCGCATTTGCAGATTGAAACGGGAAGCGGAAAAGTTACGCTTCAGGTGCCTTCCGCATTAAAAACCGCCAACATCGCCACCGAAAGCGGACGCGTTGCGCTCACATTGCAAAAAGCGGTTGCATTTGCCTTACAATGGGAAAGCGTCAGCGGGGAAGTGCAATTCTCTTTGCCCCTTGAAACCGTTGACGGGGCATATTTGTACGGCGTTACCGCGGCATCGGAAGCGCCGACCAAACTGAAAGTTGAAACGGTCAGCGGCGGTCTGTCTTTGGATTTATATGAATAATCTTGCCGAAGGATAGGCTGCTTGACCTGTTAAAAACATTTCGAATATATGTTTGATAATAAAAATGATTGCCAAAAGCCGCTTGCACGGAATAAAATATAAGTATCATCTAACAATGCAAAAGGAAAAAAGTATGACCAAAAAACATATGCGCTTGAAGCTGGCTTGCTATACCGCCAATATTTCCATGTCTGTTGTCGGTAATTTATCTCCTATTTTGTTTCTTACATTTCGTTCTCTTTACGGTATTTCTTATTCGCTTCTCGGATTGCTCGTTTTTATCAATTTCTTTACACAGCTGTTGATAGACTTGATTTTTTCGTTCTTTTCTCATCGGTTTCATATTGCCAAAACGGTCAAGTTCACCCCGCTTTTAACGGTAATCGGTTTGATGCTTTACGCACTTTCTCCGGTTTTGTTTCCCAATGCCGTTTACTTGGGACTGATTTTTGGGACGGTTATTTTTTCGGCTTCCGGCGGGCTGGCAGAGGTTTTGATTAGCCCTGTGATTGCGGCGATTCCCGCCGAAAACCCCGACCATGAAATGAGCAAGCTTCATTCCGTTTACGCTTGGGGCGTCGTTTTTATCATTGTTGTCAGCACGGTGTTTTTGCTTTTGTGCGGATCGGCAAATTGGCAATGGCTTACCGCACTGTTTGCTGTCATTCCGCTTCTTTCTTTTTGCCTCTTTTTCGGAACGCGGATTCCGGATATGAAAACGCCGGAAAAGGTTTCGGGTACGGTTTCGTTTATCAAACAAAAAGCGCTTTGGATGTTTGTTCTTGCCATTTTTTTGGGCGGCGCGGCGGAGTGTACCATGGCGCAATGGAGTTCCGGCTATTTGGAGCAGGCGTTGGGAATTTCCAAAGTGTGGGGCGATTTGTTTGGTGTTGCGTTGTTCGCGGTTATGCTCGGATTGGGTAGAACGCTGTATTCCAAGTATGGAAAGCAGACGGAGAAGGTTTTGCTGTGGGGAGCGGTCGGAGCAACGGTTTGTTATTTTACGGCAGCCGTTTCAAGCTCTCAAATTCTCGGTTTGATTGCATGTGCTTTTACCGGATTTTATGTTTCCATGCTGTGGCCCGGCAGTTTAATTATTGCATCGGAGCATTTTTCGGCGGGCGGTGTCTTTATTTATGCCATTATGGCGGCAGGCGGAGATCTCGGCGCCTCGGTGGGGCCGCAATTGATCGGACTGGTGACCGATGCGGTTATTGCCAACCCATATTTCGGCAATGTTGCAGAACAAATGGGACTGTTGCCGGAGCAATTGGGAATGAAGCTCGGTATGCTGGTCGGCATGCTGTTTCCGCTTGCGGCAATCTTGGTTTACC
>CAYYCU010000005.1:9707-24579 GCA_964470415.1 uncultured Ruminococcus sp. | reverse complement strand
CGCGGATTGCAATTCAACCCGCGTTCCCTTCTTTTATATTTTACGCTGTAACAACAGGCGGCGAAAGCTCTTCCAAAGAGCCGGCAAATTGATTCCGACAACCAAGCATGTCAGAAGCAGCGTCCACCAAATTCTGCCGACCGGCGCCAATGTCATCACCGCCGCCGAAGCAATCAACAACAAGGTACTGATAATCAGCCGCGGCAAGCAAAGACGAAACGGAATGATGCGTTGCGTATCCAGCATTCGCACAACCAAAACCGTTGCATACGACAACATTGTCGCCACTGCCGCGCCAAGCGCGCCGTAACCAGGGATAAAAAGGAAATTCAGAACCAAATTGAGCGTGGTTCCAATCAACGCCGTCAAAAAAGAATGCATGCTTTTTTTGCGCACCATATATATGGTTGCAAGAAAAGAAACCAAGGCTTCCATTGCCGCGGCGCAAAGCAATACGGGCATATACCGCCAAGCTTCAAAATAAGCGGCGTTCAAAAGCAAATCGGCAAGCAAGCGGGATAAAAAAATCAATCCTGCCGTACCGATAAAAATGACCGAAAGGAAACCGCGAAAAACCTCACTGTAAAAGTGTTTACAGCCGATTTCGTCCGAGGACTCGGCAACAGCCGAAAATTGCCATGCCTGCATAAAAATTCCGGAAATCAGGTTGACAACGGTTGGAATTTTATATGCCGCCGAATAAACGCCGTTCACTTCGCTCCCCCAAAAATAGGTGACCATATAACGGTCGGAAAGGTCGGTAATCAGCCAGCAAACCGTGGTTGGAATCATGGGCAAACTGAATCGCAAAAGATCCCCCATCAAACGTTTATCAATTGCGGAAAAACGGAACACACGCCAAAGCTTTGCGGCAACAATCAAATATACCGAAGTAAGAATATTGCCAATGACAACCGAAAGGACATACCCGGTTACGCCCATATCAAAAGCCGCCAAAAACAAAATGTTAAATAAAACGGTGAGCCCCGTGTTGAGGATTCCCTGGACGGCAAATAACCGCGTGCGATCAATGGCACGCACATACTGCGCGCAAACCGACTGCACATCCGCAAAAAAAACATATGCAACAATCAACCAAACATAGTTGCTGAAATATTCTATCAAACCGAGCAACGGAGAAAGAATGCAAAAAGCAACCAATCCAATGCCCAAAAGCGCTATACAGGAAGAAAAAACCGAGGTCTTATCGCTTTCGCGCTCGGCGGCAAACCGAAAAATCCCATTGCTGATTCCTATGCACGCCAACGGAATGAGAAGATTGGCAGTGCTGGAAATCAATTCTGCCGTACTGTATTCCGCAGTAGACAGCCATGCGGTGTAAAGCGGCATGAGCAAAAAGACCAACAGTTTGGAGCCGAACGTACCGAGCCCCAGTATCACGGTATCCGAAAGCAGTTTTTTATAGCGGCTCATTTGTCGCTCCGGTATTCGGTTGCGGTATCCGGCTTACCGTCTCCGGTTGTATCCATATAAACCGTATCAATTTTTCCGTCTCCCGTTGTATCCGCAAAAATGCGGCCGCCCGTTTTGGGAACCTTTTTGCCGATTCGAATTTCCCTAATGATTACAGAGACCGCATAAATCGCCGTAAAAATCAAAATCAACCAACCCGCAATGTCAAATACAACACCCAAGGCGCGTGCCGGTCCGATTAAAAGCAACACCACTCCGATAATCAATTTGGGCAGTTCGGTATTCAACCGTAAAAGCCTGTCTTTGGAGCAAATAATCTGCAATATCGGAAGAATTATCATGTAAACGCCCAAAATAATCATCAATGCGCTGTCATGCCAAAAAATCATCACAAAGCCCAGCACCAATGAAATCAAAGACAACACCAGCGAAAGCTGCCCGCCGCGTGTGTGTATCATGGCAAGTCCCGCCACAACGGCCGGAATGTTGTACAAAACCGTAACGATTCCCATTACAATAAAAACAATACGCAAAAGAAAAGCGGCGTCCAACGCAATCAACAAAAATCCAATCAAAACAGCCGGAATTGCAAAAGTCAAAAAAGCGGCAAGGGTTGTTTTTTTATTTTTCGGTAAATTCATGGTTTACAGTCTCCTTTTTTCAATTTTGTAAGAATCAAAGGAAGCGCGTTGGGATGTACCAAGCCTTCCGGAATGCTTCCTTTGGCAAGGCAGGCACGCACCTCCGTGGAGGAAAGCGTGGCATGCTCGCCGTGTGCATAAATCATTTCGGTACGAAAGCGGGGATTGTGCGCGCGGTTCCAATCCGCCATCTTCAGTTCATAAGCATAGTCCGCCTCATTTCTCCAACCTTTGCAGACCGCCTTTGCACCCAATCGGTCATATAAATCAATTAAAAGCCCTTTGTCTGCAATTACACTGACATTGGGAAGCTCCGCCACGGTCAATTTTGCAATTTCCACCCGTGTTGGAATGTCAAAGCAATACCGTTTTGCGGAATTCACCATCACGGCAACCACAACCTTATCGTAGCGCTTTGCCGCCTTTCGTACCAAATCCAGGTGACCGAGCGTCATGGGATCAAAGCTGCCGGGAACAATTACAAGATTCATTTGTCACATCTCCTTTGCTGTTTTGGGTTTTAATACCGTTACATGTGCCACACCGTAATGTGCCGTACGCAAAACTTCAAATTGTGCTTCCAGTGTACTGTCGGCGCCAAACACATCGGCAACATCTGCCGCTTCACAAACAATCCGCGCATTTTCCGAAAGCAAGTTCTCTTTTTGCAACAAATGCAAAACCTGCGGAATCGCTTTTAAGGCATACGGCGGATCCAAAAAAACAATGTCAAACCGCGTTTTCTGCCTGCCGGTTTGCAAAAAGCGCTCATAATCCATACAAAAAATATCGCAATCCGACAGCAAGCGTGTTCTTTCGGCATTGGCACGAACCGTTTCAATCGCTTCGCGGGAAGCATCGCAAAATACCGCATGCGTTGCACCGCGGCTCAACGCCTCCAGTCCCATTTGACCGGAACCCGCAAACAAATCCAACACCTGTTTTCCGACAATTTCAAACTGAAGCATGGAAAAAACCGCTTCTTTCGTCCGTTCTGCCGTTGGACGCGTGGTTTCCCCTTTTGGCGCCGCAAGCTTAACGCCGCGCGACTTTCCCGTTATAATGCGCATCACGGCTTATCCGCCTCCTTCCCTTCTTCTTTGGCATGCAGGTCCCGCCATACCGCTTCCGCATCGCGTCCCGAAATTCCGGGAACCATTGCAATTTGTTCCATGGAAGCGGCGCGCAAGCCGCGCAAGCCGCCAAACGCCGCCAACAATTTTTTGGCTTTGACTTCCCCGATTCCGGGAATGCGCGTCAAGAGCGAGGTTTTCAGCGATTTTCGCTTGGCTTGTGTCATACGTCCTACCGTATATCGGTGAACCTCCTCTTGTATGCGGTAAATCAAAGAATAAACCTCATGCTCGCGCGCAATGCTGATTTCTTCATTTTCGGTGCACAGCG
The DNA here is from genome assembly GCA_964470415.1 of uncultured Ruminococcus sp. Classification (GTDB taxonomy): domain Bacteria; phylum Bacillota; class Clostridia; order Oscillospirales; family CAG-272; genus UMGS1865. The sequence continues at coordinate 21,100 of CAYYCU010000005.1, read as the reverse complement.
CACGTGTTTTATGATAATCGTCCTTTACCATACCGAATACCGGAATATCCAGTTGCATATTCTGCAACAGCTCCCGTACGGTGGCAACGTGCCCGCGCCCGCCGTCAAGCAAAATCAAATCCGGATATTCCGAGAAAGAACCGGAACCGTCCGAAAGATGCTCCAACCGCCGCAAAAGCGCCTCGCGCATGGAGGCATAATCGTCAACCGTATCGGTAACGGAACGAATATGAAATGTGCGGTAATCGGATTTTGCAAACTTTCCGTCACGGCAAACAATCATACCCGCGGTCAAATGCTCGGTGCCCAAGTTGGAAACATCGTAAGCTTCAATGCGGACAGGATAGCTTTCCAGTTTCAGGAGCTGTGCAAGTCTTGTCAGCGTGCCTTCTTCGCGCTCGGTTGTGATTTTATAAAGCTTTGCCTTATCTGCCGCATTTTTTTGCACCATTTCGCAAAGCGTATGCAACTTTCCGCGCACGGGAATTTTCACCGTGATCTTGCGCCCCGCCAATTTGGAAAGATAGTCGGAAATCAAAAGCAAATCTGCCTCTTCCACATCAAAAGCCAACAAAATTTTAGACGGAATATATTCTCTGCTTTTATAATGCTCGCAAAGAAAGGTTGTCATGTCTTCCGCCTCTAAAATGCTGTCCGCACCGTATAAAAAATCCGCTTTATCCTGCAAAACGCCGGAACGGACGTAAAAAACCGAAACGCAAGAACAAATTTCGTCTGACCACAGTGCCACCACATCTTGCTCTGCGTCCGGAGAATCGACCACCTTTTGTTTTTCGCCGATTGCGGCAATTGCCGCAATCGTATCGCGGCAACGCGCCGCCGCCTCGTAACGTTCTTCCTCGGAATAAGCATACATCTGCCGTTCCAATTCCCGCCGTACCGATTCGCTTTTTCCGCTCAAAATATCGGCAGCATACTGCATGGAAGCACGGTATTCTTCGGCCGACACCTTTCCGGTGCAAACACCCGCACAACGATTCATTTGATAATAAATACAGGGGCGTCCCTTACCGATGTCCCGCGGAAAAACGTGCGAGCAAGTCGGCAAACGAAGCGTACGGCGCAACAGCTCCAAGAGAGAATTTGCAGTACCGGATCCGAAATAGGGACCGAAATATTTTGCCTTATCCGCATGGCGTTGGCGTGTAAAAAGCAAACGGGGATATTCTTCCTCGGTCAGCTTGATATACGGATAAGACTTTGCATCTTTTAACCGAATGTTATACTTTGGCGTATATTGTTTAATCAAAGTATTTTCAAGAGACAGGGCTTCTATTTCGCTGTCACACAAATAATAGTCAAACTCCCGAACCAGCGACACCATGCGCGCGGTTTTGGGATTTTTTTCACTGTTTTGGAAATACTGACTGACGCGGTTCTTCAACTTGCGGGATTTTCCCACATAAATCACCTTACCGCCGCTATCCCGCATAATATAAACACCGGGACACTGCGGAAGCGTATTTGCTTTTTCCAAAAGTTTTTGGCGTATTTCTTCTTGTACCACATCTGCCTCCTTTCCAAAAAATCAAATTGCTTTACCGGGGAAAAAGAGCGGTGTGCCCCGAACTCTGCTTGTCCGACCTCGCACACCGCTTCCTTTATGATTCGATTTTCAATTATAATTCCGAAAGTCCGCTGTCAATTAACTCTACCAAACCTGCAATGGCGGCGTCTTCGTCCTGCCCGTCCGCAATCAGTGTAACGGTCATGCCCTTTGCAATACCGAGAGAAAGAACACCGAGAAGGCTTTTTGCACTTACCTTACGGTCATCCTTTTCAATCCAAATAGATGCATGATAGGCATTCGCCTTTTGAATGAAAAATGTTGCAGGTCTTGCATGCAGTCCGCTCGTGTTGGTAATGACGATGTCGCGTGAAATCATATCGTTTTGCTCCCGTTCCTAAATGTGATATCCTTATAATAAATAAAGTAAAATCGTAAATTTCGACATATATAGTATATCAAAAATCAAATCAAAAATCAATAGTCAAACTATCGGTTTTTTATCATATCGCTTAATATTTTTCGTGCAAAATAGATACTTTTTTCAAATCAAGACACCGTTGATTGCTCATTCCGGAGCCAAAAAAGCACGGTTTACCGTAATATTCAACAAAGCGCGCTCCGAATACAGCTCCATTTTTTGTCCGATCAAAACGGCACGCGTTCCGTGCCAAAGCGGACAATCCCTGCCCGCGGTTCCGTAAAATGAAATTTCAAACAAAACGTTACAGCGTTCGGAAAGTTCCCATGAGCCGCTGTAACAGACACCGTCCTCCAACAAGTCCGTTTGCGCCGGCAATATTTGCATATCAGTGATGGTTCCGTATGCCTCCCCCGATGCAAAATAAACGGTCTCCCCTTTGTCAATACAGTCCAAAAACTCCGGTGTGACACCGTACACCGTAGCCTGCATCAAAAAATGCTGCTGTTCCGTTGCAAAACCGCTTTTTTGTACGGCTTGACGGCGCAGAAAAATTCCGAGTGCCGAAAGCAATAAAAGAAAAATTAAAAAGAAATCCAAAATTCCTATCCGTTTTCGCACACTGTCCGTTTGTCGTTGCTTCATTGTGTGCGCTCCCGTTTTACAGACAGAACCGTTGCTTCCGCACAGTAGCCGCCAATGCGGAAGTCCCCTTTGGCACCTGCCGCAATACGAATATCCTGAATTCGAATGCCTTCGCCGTTTTGCACACGTCCGTTGCCTTGGACGGTAATCCAAATATCAGAGTATCGCGGAAGCGAAACAAAGGTTACCGCTCCGTCCGAAACAGCCGGAACCTTGTGCGCAAAAACTTGAACCTTTGAAACAGTACCCAGTTCTGCCGTTCCGTTTGCGGATGTGACACGGCTGCCGATCGGAAGCATGGCCTCCAAGCCACCGTTTGCCTGAATCAGTTCTTCTTGAACCGCGGAAACACGCAAAAGATATTCTATTTTTTCATCCGGCAAAGCCTGCCGATAACGCGAATAAAAAAAGTATCCGACTGCCGCCAATGCCGCCAAAAGCAACAGCAATAACAACCAATCCACCGCATGAAAACGCAATTTTTTTTGCGCACCGTTTTTTTGTTTCAAAGCAAGCCCTCTCTTTCGGATAACGTCAGCGTCAACGCACTGCACAGCACAAAGAACAAAAAGAACATGCCCTTGTGATACCAAACGTAATCAAACAGTCCCATTACCAAAATGCAAAGCACACTGCAGGCATTTCCCAACAGCTCGCATCTTGCACCGCCGTATAAATGCTTTAAACCGTAAGCGGTATGAGAGGCAAGAAGAAAAAGGAAAGCCAAAAAAAGGATTGCTCCGACCACCCCCAACGAAACGGCAATCTGTAACAAAAGCCGGTGTGCGTGCATAACCGTCTCGGTTCCGCTGACGGCGTATTGCGGATATACCGCATAAAAAGCCGCGTCCCCGACACCGATTCCGAACGGATGTGCCGCAAGCATACGCAAGACGCCGCGCCATGTGTAAAATCGGTACCGAACAGATGATTCCGCAAAAAGCCCGATACTGGAAAAACGGGTAAGAATGCGCTTTGGCAAAAAGGAAGCGGCAGCAACCGCGGGAAGCGCAAACAGAAAAAGATTCCCCAATGACCGTTTACCGAGAAAGGCGAAAAAGAAAAGGAGTCCTATCAGCATTCCCAACCACGCGCCGCGCGTCCAAGTAAATACCAAACAAATCAAGGTACATAAAAAACCTGCAAAATGCAACAACCGCAACACGCCGTTTCGGCTCGCGTCCACCGCTCCCGCAAGCATGAGCGGTGCAACCGCCAACAAATAAACCGCCAATATATTGGGATTGGAAAAAGAGGCGATTACCCGACTTCCGAGATCGGAAAAGCGTGCGGTATCTACCCATTGCAATTCCAAATCGCCGAAATAATACTGTGCGATTCCCATACATGCAACCGCTGCGCCGGAAAGCTTGACGGATCCTATGGCATAGCGCCTCCATTTCTTTTGAAGCAACAAATCCACCGCCGGGAACCAAAAGGAAAGCAAAATACAAAGCAACAAGCCCTCCCGTACCCCGGACTGACCGCCATGGCCAACCGCGCCGCCAAATAAAAGCAACATACCGAAAAGAAATACCAAAAAATCGGTAAAACCGAACCGCAACCGCCGTCTTCCGCAAAGCGTCTTCCAAAGCCATACGCAGTCCGCAAACAAAACCGCCAAGCCGAGTATTAACGAAGCATGCTCCGGTAAACTCAAAAAAGGCAACAGCAGTAAAATTCCGATGCCGCAAAGTTCGGGAACCGCAAAAAGCAGTGTCAGCAAAAGCATGCCGCCCGCCAAAAGCGGAAAAAGCGAAAAACGGATAACCAAACCGCCAACCGCAACGAGTATCGCCCAAAAAAGAGCCTGCCAATGGTTTTCCGCTCCGCGCTCTCCCGCACGGACAAATCTTTCATCGGAAATGCCGCAAAAAACGAACAAAAAGCCATGCAGGAAAAAGCTGTGCAGACATGCGTTGCCCAACGAACGTTTGACATGCAAAAGCGGAACCGACAAAACAATCAAAGACAGTGCAACGAACAAAGACGGCACCGTGCGAACGGAAGCCTTGCCGACCAACCAAAAAGACGCCGAAAGCGTTCCGCAAAGTATGCCGAAGCTGCCGAACGAACCCATCGAGGCGGCCAACAGCCGATCGCCCGTTTTTTGAAGGAAACGCAAAAAGGCGCTGTTCTCAACGGCATGCATACAAACGCGGCGAAAGCGGTATTGCCATGCGTCCCGTGCCTGCTCCGCACCGCTGATTTTATGAAAAAAGCCGTTTTGAAATGCCCGTTCCGTCCGTACGCACACCTCCGAAAAAAATTGCACCAAGAGACTGCGCGCAAACAGGCTTCGTATTGCATTGGCAAGTTCATCCGTCAAAAGCAAAATCCGACTGTCCTTTCCCCGGCCTCTCATCAAAAAATCCTCCGCATATCAAGTTTGAAGATATGTAGAGGATTTTTATATTATTTTTGATTTTCGGTCAGCAAATCCGGACGCAGGCGCTTTGTCATCTCCAGTGCTTGTTCATCCCGCCATTTATCAATGTTGGCATGGTGTCCCGAAATTAAAATGTCCGGAACCTTTACGCCGTGAAACTCATAAGGACGGGTGTATTGCGGATATTCCAGTAATCCGGCTGAAAGGCTTTCCTTTTCATAGCATTCCGCGTCCGATAGCACGCCGTTGACCAACCGTGCCACGCAATCGGTTAAAATGCAGGCGGGAATTTCTCCGCCGGTCAGCACAAAATCGCCAATCGAAATTTCTTCATCGACAATTTCGTCTACAATGCGGCGGTCAACGCCCTCATAATGTCCACACAGCAAAATCAGGTTGTCATATTCTGCCGCAAGAGCGGCTGCACGCGCCTGGGTAAGCACGTTTCCCGTAGGAGAAAGATAAATGACGCGGCGCGCTTTCGGCTCAAAGCCGACATTTTTCTGCTGCTCCAAAACGGCGCGGTAGCAGTTATAGATGGGCGGTGCCATCATCAGCATACCCTTGCCGCCCCCGTAAGGCGTGTCGTCCACGCGGCGGTGCTTATCCTCGGAATAATCGCGGATATTGTGCGTTTGTACAAGAATCACGCCGTTTTTTTGCGCGCGCCCGATGATACTTTCTCCAAGCACGGTTTCCACCAGTTGAGGGAACAGCGTCATAATATCAAAGCGCATCATACGTTTTCGGCACCTCCGTCCAACAATCCGGGAATCGGGCGGATATAAACGGCGTCATCCACATCAATTTTTACAATAAACTCCGGCACGGCAGGCACCATAAATTCGCCGTTTTCGGTTTTGACGATATACAAGTCGCGCGCACCGCTCGTGTTGATATCCAAAAGCTTACCGATTACAGCACCGCTTTCCGCATGCTTTACGGGCAGTCCCAAAAGATCGGAGATAAAAAAGCTGCCGTTTTTAATCGGAATGTCTTTTCTTGCGGCATATACTTGCTCCATGCGCAAAGCATTCGCCGCTTCCTCGCTTTCAATGCCTTCCAAATCCATTAAAACAAACTGCTTAAAAACCGATGCATGCAAGACACGGCGTGCATAATAATGCTTTTTTTCACAAAACCAAAGCGTTGGAAGCGAAGCAAGAATCTGCGGGCTGTCGCACCACGATTCTACCTTTACAGTTCCGGAAAAGCCGTGCGTATTGACAATTTTTCCACACGGCAAATACTCCAATTTCATAATCAAACAACGGATTCCTTTCATTTCGTTGCCTATAGTATATCACAACCGCATCAAAAAAGCAAGAACTCCGTTTTATTTTAAAAAAATTTGCGCTTGATAAAAATATTTACAAATTACCTCTTGTATATTCATGGAAAAATGTTTACAATAAGCATATCATTTGAAAGAGAGGAAAAAAAATGAATTTTGTATTTGCTTTAGACACCGCAACGGACGGCTCCGGTAGCTTGGGCGGAAGCATTACCATGATTGTAATGCTTGTATTGATGCTTGCCGCTTTCTACTTTTTCGGCATTCGTCCGCAAAAAAAACAAGAAAAAGAAAACAATGCCATGCGTAACAACCTTGCGGTCGGAGATGAAATTACAACCATAGGCGGCATCATCGGAAAAATTGTCAGCATCAAAGAAGAAACCTGCGTCATTGAGACCGCGCACGAGCGCACCAAAATCCGCATTTTGAAAACCGCCGTCAGCCGCGTGGACGTAAAAGCAGAGGACGCAGACTGATTCGCGTAACTTCGCAAAATTTTAATGCATTTGATATGCTTTTATCGCACAAATTCGCAACGGCAAGCTTTTGCCATCGGATTTGTGCGTTTTTTTTACAAGCTGTCATAAAAAAGTCATTTTGTGAATAAGATGTACCAGCAAAATCGGTACGGAGGTTTTCACGATGAATCAAAAAGCGGAAGCATTGCATAAAAAAGCACGCCCTGCCGCAAAACGAAGCGCGCATTCCGCCCCGGAGGAAGAAACGCCGGCGCTTTGGGCAAAGCATTTGGGAAAGAGTCTGCTCGCCACGCTTTGCTTTGGCATTGCCTTTACTTTGGCAGGCGCTCTCGGCGCTTATTTTTACCCCGATCCGGATCGGTTGATTATGCCGCTTTCTCTTTGCGCTTCTGCGCTCACCGCTTTGTGCGGTGGCTTTGTAACGGTAAAAATACACGGGCATTCCGCGCTTCTTTGCGGGCTGCTGAACGGTACGCTGTTTACCGTTCTCATGCTGGCGGCATCCCTATTCTTTCGGGCACATGCTTCCGGCTATTCTGCCGGGATTTCCTGTCTGCTTCATACAGGCTTTTTGCTTTGTTCGGTGGCGGGTGCCTATTTGGGGCTGAAAAAAAGAAAGAGAAAAGCAAAAAAAAGATAACCAACCGCAAGAAAGCGCGGCAGAGAAACAGGCTCTGCCGGCGCTTTTTTGCTTTTTCACAATTCATTCACATTTCATTTACGATGTATGCTATCAATTTTTTGAAAGAAATAGTATAATAAGTAGATAAAAAAGAAAGGATTCTTGGACTTTCATGAAAAAGCTATTGACCTATCTGCGCCCTTACAAAAAAGAAACGGTAATCAGCCCGTTGTTTAAACTTTTGGAAGCCGTATTCGACCTTTTGGTTCCCCTGATTGTCAAGCAAATTATTGATGTGGGCATTGCAAACGCGGACAAGCCTTATATTTTCGGCATGTGCGCCATTTTAATCGGCTTTGCGGCAGTTGGCTTGGTTTGCTCTTTAATCGCTCAATATTTTGCGGCAAAAGCAGCGGTCGGCTTTAGTACGGGACTGCGCCGCGATTTGTTTTCACATATTCAAAAATTCTCCTACGCACAAACCGATACAATCGGCACTTCTACCCTGATTACGCGTATGACGGCAGACGTCAACCAATTGCAAAACGCCGTGAATATGACCTTGCGTCTCTTTTTGCGCTCTCCCGTTATCGTTTTGGGCGCCATGATTTTGGCTTTTACCGTCAATGTCAAAAGTGCGCTGGTCTTTGTTGTTATCATTCCCCTGCTCTCCGTTGTCGTCTTTACGCTGATGCTCAAAAGCATTCCTTTGTTCAAAAAGGTACAGCAAAATCTTGACCGCGTAACCGCCGTTACCAGAGAAAATCTGACGGGCGTACGCGTTATCCGCGCTTTCCGAAAAGAAGCGGATGAAATTGAACGCTTTCAAACCGCAAATGAAGAACACAACCGCACGCAAAATTTTGTCGGCAAAATCTCCGCTTTGATGAATCCCGTCACCCTGATTTTGGTCAATCTCGGCATTATATTGCTCTTACTGTCGGGCGCCCGGCTGGTCAACACGGGAAATATGACACAGGGCGATGTGGTTGCCATGACAAATTACATGACGCAAATTTTAGTTGAGCTCATCAAATTTGCCAATACTGTCTTTTTGGTCAACAAGGCGCTCGCCTGTGCCGACCGTGTAAACAAGGTTTTGGAAACGCCTGCCGGTATGGATGTCGAAACCGAACAGCAAACCTCCGAACCGGCTTCCGATGCCGTAACATTTTGCAACGCGGGACTGACCTATGCCGGCAATGCCGAGCCTTCCATTCATGGAATTGACCTCCGCGTTCCGCGCGGCAGTACTGTCGGTATCATCGGCTCTACCGGCTCCGGAAAAACCTCGGTGGTGCATCTGATTCCGCGCTTTTACGATGCTACCGAGGGCAAGGTTTTGGTTAACGGGCGCGATGTGCGTTCCTACCCGATTGAGGAATTGAGAAGCCGTATTGCAATTGTTCCGCAAAAACCGATTTTATTCCGCGGAACCGTACGTTCCAACCTGCTTTGGGGCAACAAAAATGCCACCGATGACGACTTATGGGCGGCGTTGGAAGCTGCACAGGCAAAGGATTTTATTGAGCAAAAGGAAGGCGGACTCGATGCGCCCGTAACGCAAGGCGGTAAAAACTTCTCCGGCGGACAGCGCCAAAGATTAACCATTGCCCGTGCGTTGGTCAGAAAAGCCGAAATTCTGATTTTGGACGACAGTTCTTCGGCGCTTGACTATGCAACCGATGCCGCATTGCGCACTGCCATTTCCGCTTTGCCGGAAGCTCCGACCGTTTTTGTCATTTCACAGCGTACGGCATCTATCCAACATGCCGATATGATTTTGGTATTGGAGGACGGACATCCGGTTGGAATCGGGACGCACAGCGACCTGCTGAACAACTGCAGTGTGTACCGAGAAATTTACGACTCCCAATTCCGGAAGGGGGATGACAGAACATGAAAAAACAAAACAAAAAAAGCGGATTTGATACCAAAACCGTCAAAAGAATTTTGCATGACCTCAAGCACTACCGCGCAGCCCTTATTTTCTCTCTGCTGTTTGCCGCCGTATCGGTGGCGCTTACACTTTATATTCCGTTGCTTACCGGAGATGCGATTGATTTCATCATTGCGCAAAACAACGTTAATTTCTCCGGCGTATGGAAAATTGCGCTTGCCATTGCGCTTTGTACGCTGACCTGTGCCGTTTGCCAATGGCTGATGAATGTTATCAACAACCGCATTACCTACGGAATGGTGCGCAAGCTTCGCCGAGAGGCCTTTGAAAAGCTGCAAAAGTTGCCGCTTTCCTACCTCGATAACCGTTCCGTTGGTGAAATTGTCAGCCGTATGATTACGGATGTAGACCAATTTACCGATGGACTTTTGATGGGCTTTGCACAATTTTTTACGGGTATTCTCACCATTCTCGGCACGCTGGTCATTATGCTGGTCATCCGTCCCAGCATTGCGGCAGTGGTCATTTTTGTTACACCGCTTTCTCTTTTTGTCGCCTCCTTCATTGCAAAGAAGACATACTCCATGTTCCATTTGCAATCCGAAACACGTGCCGAACAGGTCGCCATGATTGATGAATACATTGGAAATCATAAAGTGGTATTGGCGTTTGGCAGAGAAAACGAAGCAGAGGCCGAATTTAATGAAATCAATGAGAGACTCGGAAAATGCTCGCTCCGTGCAACCTTTTTCTCTTCCCTGACCAACCCGTCCACACGTTTTGTAAACAACTTGGTTTATGCAGGTGTTGCATTGAGCGGCGCTCTGCTGTGCATTGGAAGCGGTGCCGGCTTTACGGTAGGTCAGCTTTCGGTTTTCCTTTCTTACGCAAACCAATATACCAAGCCATTTAATGAAATATCCGGCGTTTTAACCGAATTGCAAAACGCCTTTGCATGTGCCGCACATCTGTTTGAGCTGTTGGATGAACCCAATCTCACGCCGGATAAACCGGACGCGCGTGTGCTGGAACATGCGGACGGCAATGTCCGTTTGGAAAATGTAGATTTTTCCTACTCCCCTGACCGCGAGCTGATTCGCGACTTGAACCTGTGCGTACACCCCGGACAGCGCGTTGCCCTTGTCGGTCCGACGGGATGCGGAAAAACCACGGTCATTAACCTGCTGATGCGCTTTTACGATGTGAACGAAGGCTCCATTCAGGTCAACGGAACCGATATTCGAGACATCACGCGTGCCTCTCTGCGTGCAAATTGGGGTATGGTCTTACAGGACACTTGGCTCCGCGCCGCAACGGTACGGGAAAACATTTGTATGGCAAAACCGGACGCAACCGATGAAGAAATGATTGCCGCCGCAAAAGCCGCGCATGCGCATTCCTTTATCAAACGTCTGCCAAACGGATACGACACCGTGCTGGGCGAAGGAGGCGGTTCCCTCTCCCAAGGACAAAAGCAATTGCTTTGTATTGCACGTGTCATGCTGAAGCTTCCGCCCATGCTGATTTTGGATGAGGCGACCTCCTCGATTGATACCCGTATGGAACTGAAAATTCAAAAAGCGTTTGCCGAAATGATGAAAGGACGCACCTCTTTTATTGTGGCTCACCGTCTTTCCACCATTGAGTCGGCCGATATGATTCTTGTTATGCAAAGCGGCAGAATTGTAGAACAGGGGACGCACGCCGAATTGCTGGCGCAAAACGGCTTTTACAGCTATTTGTACCACAGTCAATTTACAGAAGCGCCTTCCAACGCGGAACTTTAAGAAGTGTATCTCATCTTCATATAAAATTAACATTTTTCGGTTTTTGATTTTTAAAAGCAATTCATAATAACTTAAAAAAGCAATGCTATAATTTCTTGTAATATTTTAAAATCGAGGAGGCACATCAATTGCTCGAATTAAAAAAAATTGTCAAAGAATATGATACGGGCGGCGCAAAAGTTCGCGCGCTGAACGGCATCTCTCTTGATTTTCGCAAAAACGAATTTGTTTCCATTTTAGGTCCGTCCGGTTGCGGAAAAACGACTTTGCTCAACATCATCGGCGGACTTGACCAATACACCAGCGGAGATCTTATCATCAACCG